>JAHEBK010000094.1 GCA_024642295.1 Flavobacterium sp.
AAATTTCCAAAAAAATCACGTTCTGGCTCTCCTTCAAACATACCATTTTTCATAAATCTCTTCACCAATCTATCTTCTAATGAATGATAGGAAATCACACTTAATCGTCCTTCTGGATTTAATATTTCTAAAGATTGCTCCAAAAACTCTTTCAAAACATCCATTTCTTGATTCACTTCAATACGAATCGCTTGATAGATTTGTGCTAATATTTTATTGCGTACTCTTTCAGGTAAGTACCTAGCTAAGACTTCTTTTAAATCATCTGTAGTTTTGATTGGCAGCTGCTCTCTAGCTTCGATAATCGTTCTCGCTAAAGCTGGTGCATTTTTCAATTCACCGTAATCATAAAACACGCGTCTTAGATTCGCATCATCATATTCATTGACTACTTTATAAGCACTCAAGGCATTTTTTTGACTCATTCGCATATCCAATTCCGCATCAAAACGCGTTGAAAAACCTCTTTCAGGAACATCAAATTGATGTGAAGAAACTCCTAAATCTCCTAAAATTCCATCCACACTTCTCACACCATAAAAGCGTAAAAATCGTTTGATGAATCTAAAATTCTCATTAATCAAAGTAAAACGGTCATCATCCAAAGCATTTGCTAAAGCATCTTCATCTTGATCAAAAGCAAACAACTTTCCATTTGGCCCTAATCGTCTCAAAATTTCTTTGGAATGTCCACCTCCACCAAAGGTCACATCCACATAGACCCCATCAGGCTTGATATTCAAACCATCAACAGATTCCTGAAGCAAAACTGGATTATGATATTCCATTCTCATCGTCATTTAAATTTCCCATTACATCCTCTGCTAAGTCTGCAAAATCAATATCATCTCCATTAATAGATTGCTCATAAAGGTCTTTATCCCATATTTCCACAATATTCACAGCCGATGAAAAAACAACATCTTTAGTGATTTTTGCAAAAACAACTAGATCTTTCGGTACTAACAATCGTCCTAACGAATCAATTTCAACCATTTTTACCCCAGCGGTAAAACGGCGAATAAAATCATTATTCTTTTTTACAAAACGATTGAGCTTATTAATTTTTGCCATCATCAAATTCCACTCCTCCATTGGATACAACTCCAAACAAGGCTGAAACACCGAGCGCTTCAAGACAAATCCATCTTGAAGTGAAGTAGCCAACTGCTTTTTCAAAGGCGCAGGCAACAACACCCTTCCCTTAGCGTCAACTTTACACTCATATGTTCCCACAATTGTATTCAAGAAAATTGTTTTAAAAATGATTTAAGCAAAAATATAAAAAATTCTACCACATTTTACCACATTATACCACTTTGTTGATAAGTTTAACCACTTTCCCTATAAATAGCCTAATTTTTAGACGCTCAGCTTGTTAGGAGTAAAATAAAAGCCATGTAGGAATAATCATTTTTAAACAAGATTAATAGATTTTTTCGCAATAATTTAACTGTTTAATCTCATAATTTACAGCCAAAAATCAACCTTAAAAACACATCATACATTTACCTAAATCACACCCAAACAAAAACCTTGACATGAAATATTCTAGTCAAAAAACAGATGCAAAAATTCTTTTTTACTTATTAAATCCTATATTTGTGAAAATTGAAATCTGGAAGTATTAAAATGGAAAAAAACTATAAGAAAGAAGGTCGATACAGCTATTATGAAGCTGGTGAAGGGACACCTATTGTAATTTTACATGGTCTAATGGGCGGACTAAGTAATTTTGATGCTGTGGCTAGTTACTTTTCAGACAAAGGATATAAAATTGTCATTCCAGACTTACCTATTTACACCCAAAGTATATTAAAAACCAATGTGAAAGCTTTTGCTAAATATGTGAAAGACTTTATAACGTTCAAAGGATTTGATAGAGTCATTCTTTTAGGAAATTCATTAGGCGGACACATTGCTTTATACCACACTAAAATGTATCCTGAAAAAGTTGCAGGATTAGTAATTACAGGAAGTTCAGGGCTTTACGAAAGCGCAATGGGTGATAGTTACCCAAAAAGAGGTGATTATGAATACATCAAAAAGAAGGCTGAAGATGTATTTTATGACCCAAAAGTAGCTACACCTGAATTGATTGATGAAGTATATGCATCAGTAAACGACCGAATCAAATTGATTAAAACCTTGACAATTGCTAAAAGTGCGATACGTCACAATATGGCAAAAGACCTACCTAAAATGCATGTGCAAACTTGTATTATTTGGGGAAAAAACGATAAGGTAACACCACCTGAAGTAGCTGATGAGTTCAAGAAGTTATTACCTAACTCTTCTTTATATTGGATTGACAAATGTGGGCATGCTGCCATGATGGAGCGTCCTGAAGAATTCAATCAATTACTAGAAGAATGGCTTACTAAAACCAATTTATAAGTCCATTACTAGCTAATTTTATATTAAAAACATGAAAATTAATACTGCCGAATTTATAGTAAGTAATTCTGACGTTACAAAATGTCCAAAAGACTTTTTGCCTGAATATGCTTTTATAGGTAGGTCAAACGTAGGAAAGTCATCATTAATCAACATGCTGACAAACCAAAAAAAACTAGCCAAAACTTCAGGAAGACCTGGAAAAACACAACTTATTAATCACTTTTTGATTAATAAAAATTGGTTCTTGGTTGATTTACCTGGTTATGGATATGCTAAGGTTTCTAAAAAAACCAAATCTGTTTTTCAACAATTCATAACTGATTATTTTGAAACCAGACAGCAATTGGTTTGTGCTTTTGTACTGATTGATATTCGCCACGACGCACAAGCAATTGATATTGAATTTATGTCGTATATGGGCGAAAGTGAAATTCCGTTTTGTATTATTTTCACCAAAGCAGATAAAATTAGCAAAACCAAAATCGACTCTCATATTGCCGCTTACAAAAAACAAATGTTTGCGAATAACTGGGCTGAAATGCCGCCTTACTTTGTAACCTCTTCAACAGAGAGCATAGGTAAAGAGGAATTATTAGCATACATAGACGAAGTAAACCAAGAAGTATTTAAAAATAATAGCAGTCCATTTTAAGATAGCTTCTCAAAAATTGAAACCCCAAAATCATATAATATATGTTTTTTGGGGTTTTTCAGTTTAAGCAACAATTCCAGATATTTTTCATTGCCCCAGACAGTAGCGGCAGCCCCGACTGAAAAAATCATTTTTTTTTACGGGAGTTATAGAGCGACCAATAGAAGCTCCTGTAACGACCTAGTAAAAAAAGATTTTTGAAGGAGGGCTATAGCGAATGGCTGGATTAGGCCCTAAAATTATTTCTCTCCTGTCAGTTCCAATTTTTCAGCAAAATACTCACAGAAATCTTTCATGGTTGCTGCCATTTTTTCGTCACCTGTGGCACGATGAAAAGTATCCGACATAGCAACTAAAGTTTGGTGAAAGAAAACTTTCATTTCGTCGACAGGCATATCTTTAGTCCATAAATCGATACGCATACTCTCTTTGGCTTTGCTATCCCAAACGGAAAGCATAATAGCTTTGGATTCTTCTAATTCTACACCGCCATCCTTTGCAGACCACAATAGTTTTTCGGGAATGCGGTTTTCATCTAATTCTACTAGAAATTTAATTTCTGATCTGTTTTTATCTGACATTACTTCTTGGGTTTGTATTTTGATTTTTCAAATATCTCTTTTGTATCTATATTCAGTAATTCCTTTACTGAAACCTCATTATTATCCATATAGGAACGCACGATTTGCCAACCTATCCAGGCTCCTACTTGCCCAGGACTTTCATTATCTATTTCTAAATAAAATTTAGAAAAAGGAGCCGGACTCACAAAGCGAGAACCTAATTTTGGGTCATCATTATAAAGCAATTCTTTTTGAATAAAATACTCCCACATATAAACTTCATTCTCTTGACACCACACTAATTGTTCTGGTGTGTAACCTATTTTATCAGCATCTGAATAATCTGGTAATATTGCGTCTTTTAGGTATAACTCCTTTCCAGCATAAATCATTTTTGAAAGAAAGTTTTTCTCCAAATTTGGTTTTGTTTTGTATTTAAAAAAACCAGAAACTACATCGGGCATGATTTGATTTCTTTCAAAATTCCTCTGGATATAACTAGGGAATTGATAAAATCGATGGTCTTTACCTAAATATAATTCTAGTGCAATTACAACCAAACTATCAGTATAAATCACTTTGTTATTATAATCCATATCACCAATTACAGTAACAACTTTAGGTGTTTTAGTTTCTGGGAAATAATACTTAATGTGTTTAAATACTTCTTCAAATTCTTTTTTAATGGGATCAAAATTGGAATATTGCTTTTGAACTTCTCCATACAATTCTCTCCATTGTGGATTTTGCATCTTTTCAATCCACACCTCATCAGTATTCCCAAGAGGAAAAAACAAAGGATAGTCTTTTTTTATATTATCCAAATTCTCAGGAGTAGCTTCAAAAAAGGCTTTATCAAAACGTCTTACTTCTATATTGACAGAAATATCTTCAATAACCTTCTCCGACTTGCTTTTTTTTTCACAAGAAAGGAAAAAGAAACTCAGAAGAATAGGAATAAAATATAATTTCATTTATTTTTAATTAAATTTGTGTCGGTTAAAAGATACTTTTTGCAACATATTTATAATCGATTGCAAATATACGTATTCCTAGTTTTTAAAACTTAAACAATTATGACTAAAAAAAGTACGATTCCAGTAGAAAAGGTGAATACTCACATTGTCAACTGGTTAAAAAAATATGCTGAAATAGCAAAAGTAAACGGTTTTGTTATTGGAATTTCAGGAGGGGTTGACTCTGCTCTAACTTCAACTTTATGTGCACAAACGGGTTTAAAAGTACTATGCGTTGAAATGCCAATTCACCAACATGCAAGTCATGTTAGTCGTGGTCGTGAACATATTAAACAATTGAAAGAACGATTTTCTAATGTTTCTAGTATCGAAACAGACTTAACTCCTGTTTTTGAAACTTTTAAAAAAGGAGTTCCAACAGATTTTGACGAGAAAAAACTACAATTAACACTTGCCAACACAAGAGCTCGTTTGCGAATGAGTACTTTATATTACCATGCAGGAGTACACGGTTTATTAGTTGCGGGGACCGGAAATAAGGTTGAGGATTTTGGAGTTGGATTTTATACTAAATATGGTGATGGCGGTGTTGACATTAGTCCAATCGCTGATTTACTAAAATCAGATGTATTCGCTTTAGCTTCTTACTTAAAAGTTCCAGAATCTATCTTAACTGCCATGCCTTCAGATGGTTTATTTGGAGACGAAAAAACAGACGAAGAACAATTAGGCGCTAGTTATGATGAATTAGAATGGGCAATGTTAGCTCACGAGAAAGGATTACAACCTGACCAATTTTCTGAACGAGAAAAGGTTGTTTTCGACATCTACAAGCGACTAAATCTGGTCAACCAACACAAAATGAATCCGATACCCGTTTGTAAAATCAATGAAATTTTATAATTTTGTCGGAAAAACTTGCTATACTGTTTTTTTTTGACTAAATTTATTATTCCGTTTCCAATAAACATATTTAAAGAAATAAATACCACATAAATATAAATACCATGATAAAAGTTTGTTTAGCTGATAGCTTACCAGTAGTACATTTTGGAGTAAAATCATACTTCAAAGACCATTCAGATATATCAATTGTTGCCAATGTTGGTAGCTTTTTGATGATTCGCGACATCCTTCTTACAAAAGAAATTGATGTCTTAATTTTAGATTTAGAACTCGAAGGACTTTCTAGTATTTTCGAAGTAAAATCTATTTTAAAGAACTTCCCAAAAACTAAAATTATTATTTTTAGTGGACTTTCAGAGCAAATTTATGCTCCAAATGCAATTAAAGCAGGGGTTTCAGGATATGTTCACAAAAAAGAAAAATTAGAGACTCTTGGTCAATCCATTATTAAAGTGCACCAAGGAAAAATTATTATGAACGAAACCGTGAAGAAAAATTTAGCTTTGATTGCTAAACAAAATAAAAGCGAGCGTTTGTACAGAAAATTATCTAACCGTGAAGTAGAAGTTTTACGTTATTTAAGTGGCGGTAAAAAGAACCACGAAATAGCAGATATTTTAAACTTAAACGAAAAAACGATTAGTACTTATAAATTGAGGTTGTTAACCAAATTAAATGTAACGAACTTAGTTGATTTAGTTAACAAAGCAAAAACGTTAGAAATCGTTTAACTAAATCTAGACATTACTCTACCTAATTTTTTTGAAAAAGAAGTTGTTAGTGTATTGTAATCCATAATCATTGCTAAAGACTCCGTATTATCTACTTCAGATGATATGGAGTTTTTTAATTCTTCAATAATACTCCCTACTAGATACCATCGCAAAGTCAAAATCGTTTCATTCACATTTTGAGCAATAGTATCGTTCTTGGTCTTTGGAAAAATATTTTGTCCTTCCCAATTGTGCATGACTAACTTTTCGTCTTCCATCAAAATATCAGTGACTTCTTGTGCATACTCAGGTGGCAAATGCATTAAATATTGCTCCAAACTAAAACTTTCATTGTGCAAATAATGATTAATCAAATCATTAAAAATAGCCCTAAATAGGGAATTTGCTAATTCAACTTCATCTTCCTGCAAACTTAAATAGATGCGTTGAAAAACCTTTAAACTCTTCTTCTCTGTTACCGTTTCAATTTCTCCTTCGTCATTAGCTCTTAGAAAAGTATCCTCAAACTCTTCTTCTTTATTACCGTAAAGCAATAAAATTTCAATTATTTTACGCTCCAATCGATATAAAATATCAA
>JAHEBK010000095.1 GCA_024642295.1 Flavobacterium sp.
ACTGTAGTTTGGCGCGTTTTCATGTGTTTTTACTTGCTCAATGTTAATACCAATTTTTGAAGTGAGTTGGCTGTAATTAGGTAATATTCCAAAAACACCAATTGATCCCGTAATGGTGTTTTTTTCTGCAAAAATTTCATTAGCATTACAAGCAATATAGTAGCCTCCAGAAGCGGCATAATTTCCCATAGAAACCACGATAGGTTTTACTTTTTTAGTTAATTCGATTTCTCTCCAAATTAAATCTGAGGTCAAAGCATTTCCTCCTGGGCTGTCAATTCGCAATACAATAGCTTTAATCTTTTTGTCTTTTCTAGCTTCTTGCAAGGAGCGTTTCATTGATCCTTCACCAATTGTGTTGACATCACCTTCGCCAGATTGGATTTCACCTTGTGCATAAATCACGGCAATTTGATTGTCGGCTAGTGTAAATTCATTGTCTAAAAGTAGTTTTTTAGTATAATCAGTGATAGAAACGGTTTTGTAGTCTTTGTCTTTTTCGACTTTTAGTGCTTTTTTGATAGCATCATGGTATTCATCTTCATAGGCAACAACATCAATTAGTTTTTGTTGTTTGGCCATTACAGGTGTGCGTGCCAAAAGTCCATTGGCAATTTCGTTTAATTTTGATACCGGAACTTTTCTGCTTTTTGAAATATCAGTAACTACGGTGTTCCAAACCGATTGAAGTAAAGCAGTGATTTGTTCTCGATTGGCATCACTCATTTTATTTTCTAAAAATGGTTCAACCGCGCTTTTGTATTTTCCGTGACGAATGACTTCCATTTTTACTCCTGTTTTTTCTTGCAAGTCTTTGAAAAACATGACTTCAGATGATAATCCTTTGAAATCCATATCGCCTACAGGGTTTAAATAGATTTTATTAGCAACTGAATTTAGGTAATATTCTTTTTGAGAATAGGTATTGGCATACGCCATAACGAATTTTCCAGACTGTTTGAAGTTTTCTAAAGCATCGCGTATAGCTTTGCTTTGTGCCATACCTAAATTAGAATAATTGTTCAGAATAGAAATTCCTTTAATTTTGTCATCCGTTTTGGCAGTTTCGATAGCATCGATAATATCGGTTAATCCTATCTCTTTATCATCAGAGAAAATAGATACCCAAGGATCTTTGTATTGTCCTGCATAATCATATTCTACCTCTGATAAGTTTAATTCTATTACCGAATTCTTTTCTACTTTGGCAATTTCATCGCCACCAAAAATGCCCGCAATAAGGGCAGTTCCAATAATAAATAGAAGGCAAAAAATAAATAAACCAACAATTGTGGCAACTACATTTCCTAAAAATTTCATACTATTAATTTTTTTAATCTGTAAAATAATATCTTACAATGTTACGGTTTGATAACCATACTTTATGCAAATATATTCTTAATTCTAAAATTGTTTTAGTTAATTTGTGCTTAATATGAAACTACAACATCAAGTTATTTTGTCATTAGGAACCAATCAAGGAAATAAACTTGAAAACATCCTTAATTGTGTCCAGTTAATAAGCGAGAAAATAGGAAAAGTGACTCGGATTTCTATGTTGTATGAAACGCCTTCTTGGGGTTTTGAAAGCGATGCTTTTTATAATTGTGCTTTGTCAGTAATGACTGCTCTTGAACCAATTCAAGTTTTAGAATTGGCATTAAGCATAGAACAAGAAATGGGGCGTATTCGAAAAGAACAATTAGGGTACCAATCTCGTATTATTGACATCGATTTGATTTTTTTTGAAGATAAGATAGTTGATGAAGATTCACTTCAAATCCCACATCCCTTAATGCAAGGGAGGAAGTTTGTTTTGATGCCTCTTTTGGATTTGAATATATCTTGGAAACATCCCATATTAAATCAAACTATCGCAACATTGTTAGAAAATTGTCCTGATGATAGTAATTGTAAAGTGGTTCAAAAACTCGGAATAGATTAATTAGACCAGTTTAGTTTTTGAAACAAATCCCAAACGACAATCCCCGCACTTACTGAAATATTTAAGGAGTGTTTGGTTCCTAATTGTGGAATTTCGATACAACCATCGCAAAGAGCAACCGCTTCTTGTGAGACACCGAAAACTTCATTTCCAAAAACAAGTGCATATTTTTGATCTTTTTCTACCTGGAATTCTTGTAAAAAAGTAGCACTTTCTACTTGTTCAATGGCTAATGTAATCGTTTTTTCTTTTTTTAATTGCGTAATCACATCCAATACATTTTCATGGTGTTCCCATGCTACAGTGTCGGTAGCACCCAAAGCTGTTTTGTGTATTTCTTTGTTTGGAGGTGTTGCTGTAATGCCGCACAAGTATATTTTTTCAATCAAAAAGGCATCTGCAGTTCTAAAAACAGAACCGATATTGTGTAAACTTCGAATATCATCAAGGACTAAGATTAAAGGTGTTTTTTCAGATTTTTTAAAATCTTCAATTGATTTTCTTTCTAGTTCGCTGTTTTCTAGCTTTCTCATTGGTCGGGAATTATTTGTAAAAAAAAAGCTTCCAAATTGAAGGAAGCTTTTTAATAGAATGTTTTAAATTTAGCTCTTTTTAGCTTCGTCAGCCAATACAGTACCTTTAATAGTTAAAGTTTTTGTTGGTTGCCCTTCAGCGTTAGAAGTCACAGTTACTGTTTTTGTAAATGGACCTACTCTGTCAGTAGCATATTTAACTCCAATTACTCCTTTTGCTCCAGGAGCAACAGGTTCTTTAGGTGTAGTTGGAACAGTACATCCACATGAACCTTGTGTATTTGTGATAATTAATGGTTTTGTACCGTTATTAGTAAAAACAAATTGACGGTTACCGTCAGCATTATGAGCAATTGTTC
Organism: Flavobacterium sp.; assembly: GCA_024642295.1. GTDB lineage: Bacteria > Bacteroidota > Bacteroidia > Flavobacteriales > Flavobacteriaceae > Flavobacterium. Next base: position 2,838 of record JAHEBK010000095.1, read on the forward strand.
CGTAATCAATAGTTTCATTTTCAAAAACCATTCCAGCACCTTCTATTTTAGGAAGTTTTGATGTAACAGTTGTTTTAGCAGCTTTTAATTTTTTTGATGTCTCTTGTGCATTTGAAGTTGCAATTCCAAACACAGTAAGTACGGCAAGTAAAATTATTTTTTTCATTTTTTCCTATTTTTAAATTGATAAACAAATCTAAAGAAAAAATCATGCCAATGCCATAAAATTTCCTTAAAATTGAAGTTTATTTTTTTAACTAATTCCATTTCCGCATTTAAATCTATAAATTCGCTCTAATTTCTAATCAATAATAAAATAAACAAAAATATTTTGGCAGCAAAAGATAAAGTAGTAAAAGAAACCCCATTAATGAAGCAATACAATGAAATCAAAAGGAAATATCCTGATGCTTGTTTGTTGTTTAGAGTGGGCGATTTTTATGAAACTTTTGGGGAAGATGCTGTTAGGGCTTCTAAGATTTTAGGAATTACCCTGACAAAGCGTGGTGCTGGTTCAGAGACGGAGACTGCTTTGGCGGGTTTCCCGCATCATTCTATTAATACGTATTTGCCAAAATTAGTTAAAGCAGGTCTTCGTGTAGCAATATGTGATCAATTGGAAGATCCTAAAATGACCAAAACCATCGTTAAAAGAGGAGTGACGGAGTTGGTAACACCTGGGGTTTCGATGAATGATGAGGTTTTGAGTTCAAAATCTAATAATTTTTTGGCATCGGTTTATTTTACCAATAAAATGATTGGTGTTTCTTTTTTAGATGTTTCTACTGGTGAATTTTTAACGGCTCAAGGAAACGGCGAGTATATTGATAAGTTGCTACAAAATTTCAGCCCTTCTGAAGTTTTGATTCAAAAGAACCATAAGAATGATTTTAAGGAAAACTTCGGGAATGATTTTCATTGTTTTTTTCTCGAAGATTGGATTTATAAAGAAGATTATGCTTTTGAAACCTTGACCAAACATTTTCAAACTGTTTCTTTAAAAGGTTTTGGTATCGAAGATTTAAAAGAAGGAATTATTGCTTCGGGAGCTATATTGTATTATTTGTCCGAAACACAACATAATAGAGTGCAACACATCACTTCGATTCAGCGTATTGCTGAAGATGCTTATGTGTGGATGGATCGTTTTACGATTCGGAATTTAGAATTGTATCACAGTTATAATCCGAATGCGGTGACGCTTTTGGATGTTATGGATCGTACGCTTTCGCCAATGGGAGGGCGCTTGTTGAAACGTTGGTTGGCATTGCCATTAAAAGATGCTAATAAAATTAGAAACCGTCATCAGGTGGTGACTTATTTAAAGGATAATCAAGAAGTGTTGCAGAAAATGCAATACCAAATCAAGCAAATATCTGATTTGGAGCGTTTGATTTCAAAAATAGCGGCAGGTAAAGTGTCTCCTCGTGAAGTAGTATATCTGAAGGAATCTTTGGATGCTATTATTCCGATAAAAACCTTAGCACTGGAAAGTCCGCAAGAAGCTGTGAAAGTAATTGGAGATAGTTTGCATAGTTGTGAGTTGTTGCGGGAAAAGATAAAAACGACCTTAAATCAAGAGGCACCAGTCGCGATTTCGAAAGGAAATGCAATTGCCAAAGGAGTGAGTGCTGAATTAGATGAGTTGCGGGCAATATCAACTTCAGGTAAAGAATTTTTGGAGGGAATTGAAGCCAGAGAATCACAGCGAACAGGGATTACCTCATTAAAAATTTCGTTTAACAATGTTTTTGGGTATTATATTGAAGTTCGAAATACGCATAAGGATAAAGTGCCGACGGAGTGGATTCGAAAACAAACTTTGGTGAATGCCGAGCGTTATATTACTGAGGAATTAAAAGAATATGAAACCAAAATACTAGGAGCTGAAGAAAAGATTCAAAAAATAGAATCCGAACTTTTTGAGCAATTAGTAGCTTGGATTACCACTTATATTAAGCCAGTACAGTTGAATGCTAACTTGGTAGCACAACTGGATTGTTTGTGCTCTTTTACACAATTAGCAATTGAAAATAAATATGTTTGTCCGCAATTGGATGAGACTTTTGAACTCGAAATTCAAAACGGAAGACACCCAGTCATTGAAAAACAATTGCCAGTTGGAACGCCTTATATCGCTAATGATGTGTTCTTAGATAGAGAAACACAACAGTTGATAATGATAACAGGACCCAATATGTCGGGTAAGTCGGCTATATTGCGTCAAACGGCTTTGATTGTATTGTTGGCTCAAATGGGGAGTTTTGTTCCAGCAGACAATGTCAGAATGGGTGTTGTGGATAAAATATTTACCAGAGTAGGAGCAAGCGATAATATTTCGATGGGAGAATCGACTTTTATGGTGGAGATGAACGAAACGGCTTCTATTTTGAATAACTTGTCCAATAGAAGTTTGGTGTTATTAGACGAAATTGGGCGTGGAACGAGTACTTATGATGGTATTTCGATTGCTTGGGCGATTGCTGAATACTTGCACGAGCATCCGTCAAAACCCAAAACGCTTTTTGCAACGCATTATCACGAACTGAATGAAATGAATGAGTTATTACCTCGCATTCAGAATTACAATGTTTCTGTTAAAGAATTAAAAGATTCGGTTTTGTTTATTCGAAAGTTAGTCAAAGGAGGAAGTGCGCATAGTTTTGGAATTCATGTAGCCAAAATGGCAGGAATGCCTCAAATTGTTATTCAAAAAGCACAAAAGCTCTTGAAGAAGCTTGAAAAAGACTCCCGAGCCTTCGGGACTAGTGATGCTTTGAATGTTATAAAATCAGAGAAAGAGGAGATGCAAATGAGCTTCTTTAATTTGGATGATCCGTTGTTGGAAGAAATTAAAGAGGAAATATTGAATTTGGATATTAATACAGTAACCCCTGTTGAAGCCTTGATGAAGCTGAATGAGATAAAAAGAATGCTGACCAGAAAATAATTTTACATTTAAAGTTTGGGTTATCAGAAGGTTATAAAATAAATCAAAAAAATATTCAAATACCCCTTGTTTTATTCAATAAATGTCCTAAATTTGCATCCGCAATACAGAACAAGTATCGTGGTTCTTTTTAAGAATTGAAAATGCGAAAATAGCTCAGTTGGTAGAGCGCGACCTTGCCAAGGTCGAGGTCGCGGGTTCGAGCCCCGTTTTTCGCTCAAAAGCGTTAAAAGCTCGGAAGATTTTGTTTATAAAATTTAAACAGTATCTTTGAAAAGCATAAAACTCGAATGGGGGTTGGTTTTAATTAATTTTTCTAAAAATTTAAAAATCATTCACATTAAAGTATAACGCTCGGATGGTGAAATTGGTAGACACGCTGGACTTAAAATCCAGTGAACAGCAATGTTCGTGCGGGTTCAAGTCCCGCTCTGAGTACTAAAGCCTCTTCTTTTGAAGAGGCTTTTTTTTGTTTATAACTATATGGTTTTATATGGGGAGATAATTTTTTAAGATTGTATTTTTAGATTTTCAAATAAGGGAATATAAGAATATGGGGTCTTTTGTGATAAGTAAGCGATTTAGTGGGGATTATAAGTTTGAATATACTTCAAGGAAGGGGAAGCCTATTTTTACAAGTAATACATATGAATTGCGAATGGATTGCGAAGCTGATGCCGAGTTGCTACGTTCTTTGTTTGATAAGTGTTCTTTTGTGAAGTTTAAAACTTCAAAGGGGAGGTTTTTCTTTAGGGTAGTGGTTGATAATGTGGTTATGGCAACAAGTAGAAAATATTCAACGGCGTTAATGACTCAAAAAGGGATTGATGAAATTGTGAAGTACGGTTCTAAAGCTGAGATATTAGATTTCGCAGCAAGTGAAGTTATTTTTGAGGATTAAATTTGATTAAAATAAGGTATGAGTCTTGATTTGAAATTATCTAGATTCTTTTTTTTATTTTAATTTAGGGTATAAAAAATATTTTA
>JAHEBK010000096.1 GCA_024642295.1 Flavobacterium sp.
AAGTAAGTAACTAATCTCATTTTTTCTTCATAATCTTTCGTGTTTAAATCAAACGGTAAATCCCTAAGTTGGTATAATATTAAATACTCTCCAGGATGAAACTTTGAATCCATTGGATATTTTAGTGTTCTAAAATCAACCTTTTGCTCAAAAATTAAATAATTAATAATTTCCATTCTTCTGTTAACCAGTGCCGCACTTAAAGGGGATCTAAAGGGACTGTAATCAGCTTTCGTTGTATCTATAAAATGTGGATTAGCTCCAGATTCAGCCAATATTTTTACATTTTCAAAATTACTATTTGCTGCTTCAATTAAAGGAGTTCTTAATTGTGCTTTTTGGGAATATAAATTCACATTTGCTCCCTTTTGAATCATATATTTTAGTGTTTTTAAATTCTCTGGAGATTTATAAGAGTATCGGAACTATTTATTGTAATAATAAGAGCCTCCCCACTTTTATCCATTAAATTAGGATTTAATCCTTTGTCTAGCAGCTTGCGAATTGCACTATAATTCAAAGTTTTTAAAGCAAAATGACCAATTGTTGTGCCGAATTTTTGTTCTTGAAAATTTATGTATTCTTTTGGAACTTCATCAATAAGTTTTTCTATTTTTTCCTCATTTCTGAAATAGGGTAAACCCGACATAGCATCTGCCAAATCATAAAGAGGTGTCCCATAAAATAAACCAGGATTGTGACCTCTTAATATTTCCCCCCAAACCTCTTTTTCTCTTTTTTCAGAAAATTTAATTTCGGGAGGTTCTTCCACCCATTTGTCTTTTTTAATTTTAGAATAATAAAAATATCCAAAAATAATTATCCCTATTAGTATAATTAATGCTATAATCTTTCTAATTTTCATTTAAATATAATTAATTACAATCTAAATTACTCAGAACACTTCCCATTGTGTGAAGGTAGCTGAATATGCAACACCAGCAACCCGTTCGCGCAGGTATTTACCTGTGCCCGCTCCAATTGTTACCCAAAAATAATCTATTTTTAGTCATTTCTTGTTTTTAAAAACAACGAAAGCTGTAACCGTTTTACTTGTTACAACTTTCTTTTTACTGCATTTAATCAAAAAACATCCTGTTTTGTCATTCCGACGAAGGAGGAATCACACTAGTTGCTCACGTTATGTGATTTCTCCTTCGTCGAAATGACACAAAAAACGCTTAACTTAATGACATTGACCGCTCGAATCCTTTCGTGTGGTTCGTTGTTTGTTTATTTTGAATGTTATTATTGAAAAATACTCATTTTGAGGATTATGTATTTGCCTATAAAAATATATCAGAACTCCATTTAACAATTTTGTTTTCATACATAGCATCAATTCCCATTTGAACACAAGTGGCTGTTTTAGCTCCAGTAATACCATTTGATAAGGGCTGCTTATTGTTGATAAGGGCATCTTTAAAATCGATTAGTGCTTGTTTTGTAGGTTCTAAATGTTGGATGTTTAACGGAATACCTTTGTCATTATCCCAAGAAACGGTTGCACCACTTACACCATCGACTTCTCCGTATACTTTAGGTTTTTTTCCTTCTGGGTAAAACCATGCGTTTTCTGTATCAATTATAATGGTGCCTTTGTCTCCCAAAACTTTAATTTGATAACCATCCTTGGCATTGTTTGTAAGACAGGTAAATTTGGCTTTAACTCCACTAGGGTAAGTGTACATTAAATGCACGTTGTCATAGGTTTCTCTACCATCTTTCCAATAGTCGATGCCTCCAGATCCCATAACTTGAATTGGTGTTTCTTCCAAAACCCAATTCACAAAATCGATTTGATGGGAGCAAAGTTCGGCAGTTAATCCACCAGAATACTCGCGGTACATTCTCCAATTAATAGCTCTTTCAAATTTTGGGTCGGGTACAGGTCTTCTCCAATTGTTATGCCTGTTCCATTGGCATTCAAAGGCTGTTATCTTGCCTACTTTTCCTTCTTTTATCATAGCTACAACTTGCGTATAAAGTCGTGAACTGTGATATTGATGACCTGTTTGAAAAATACTATTTGAACCTTTAATTTTTTTTACCAAGCTATTGATGCCTTCGTAACCTTTTGCAAGTGTTTTTTCACAATAGACATGTTTTCCTGCATCAATGGCATCCATGGCTATTTGAGAGTGTGTATTGAATGTTGAAGAAATTATTACCGCATCAATATGTTTTTGGTCCAATAGTTTACGGTAATCTTGGTAAGCGGAAGCCTTTCCTTTAGTTGCTTTTATTCCTTCGTCTAACCTAAATGGAAGTATATCACAACAGGCACTAACATTCAAGTTATCTACAGTGTTCATGATACCAATTAGTCCAGAACCTCTAACTCCTGTGCCAATAACTCCTACATTGATTTTATCCAAAGGATTTATTGATTGATTGAATATGCTTCCGTACAGATAGGGAGTCGAAATTAGTGCCGCTGAGGCAATACCTCCATTTTTTATAAATGTTCTTCTTTTCATATTCTTACAATTTAGGTTCCCAACCTGGTTCATAGGTTCTGGACCAAAGTTTCATGGCATCTCTATCATAGATTCTACCATTGTTATCATCGATTTCAAAACCTTTATTTATTCGATAAGCAATATTTGCATAGTGTGTTAACATTTGAGATATGGCTCCTGTTTCTATCGGTGAGGTTAATACTTCTTTACCGCGAATAGTATTGAAAAAGTTAGATACATGCTTCGTAGTCATATCTCCACCACCACCTAAGGCAACGCCACCTTCGTCTCCTTTAGCACTTTTTTTCTTAATTAATTTCCCTTGCGAATCATAAAGTGCATAGCCTTCTCTGTCGACATTTACAGAACCTTTAGTTCCGTATATAATTGTTCCTCTGCCTTTGCCATACTTTAAGTATCCGTTTCTTGACACGCCATCCCATTGTATCGTTCTGTTGCTGTCAAATGTGTAAGTAGCTTCCATTTCATCATACATTTGCCAACCATCATCAATATAATTTCGTTTATCTGCTCTAACACTTACTGATTTTGGATATTTAACATTCATTGCCCATCTTGCAATATCTAGTTCGTGGGTGGCATTATTTCCCATTTCTGCTGTTCCAAAGTCCCAGCCGTACCAGTGCCAATTATAATCCCATGTACTTTCTTCGTATGCTTTTCTGGGAGATGGCCCTTGAAAAAGATTCCAATCAAATCCACTTGGCGGTGGTCCTTGTTTAGGTTGTGGTACACGGCCTCTACCATTTGAATAAAAAGCCAAAGCTTTATAGGTGTCGCCAATAATACCATTATGAATATCATTAATAATCTCAATTGTCTCTATGGAAGATCTTTGTTGATTTCCCATTTGAACCACTTTTTTGTATTTATCTTTAAAAGCAACAACGAGTTCATTTTCATGTGGATTATGGCTACATGGTTTTTCTAAGTAGACATGTTTTCCAGCCTGCATAGCCATACATGCTCCTGGAGTATGCCAATGGTCTGGAGTAGCCATAAAAACAGCATCAACATCTTTATCATTAAAAATATTACGAACATCCTTATCAAGTTTAGGCTTGTAGTTTATATGTTTAGCGAAATTTTCAGAGGCTTTGTCCATTTGTTTTTCCATGACATCGCATAGGTACAAGATTCTTACATTATTCTCTTTAGCAACAATACCATCCACAAATGCTCCGTATCTTCGGCCTAAACCTTGTACTGCTATATGTATTCTGTCGTTTGCACCAATGATATTATTATAGCTTTTTGCTGACATTGCTGATGAAAGACTAGGGCTTAATGAAATACCTATAGTAGCTGCCGCTGTTTTTTTTAAAAAGCTTCTTCTATTGTTCTCCATGGTTTATTTTTTATTATTTGGTAGTTTTATTTTTATGTTTTTAAATGAAACTCGGTCGCCATGGTCTTGTAGTAAAATTTGACCTTCTTTTAAAAGACCAAAACCAGGCCATTTAGCATATTTACTTTCACTTACTAGTTTTAAAAACGCCTCACTACCACGCTCAAATTCTAATACTTTAACACTGTTTATCCAATGCTCTACATGGTTGCCTTTGGAAATAATGTAGGCAGTATTCCATTCTCCAATGGGATGTACAGGTTTTTTTGGATCTGCTTGGATAAGATCATATAGGGAGCAAATAGTTCTACTTCCAGGTTTAGATCCTAGTTTTGCATCAGGATGTAAGGCATCATCTAATATTTGGTATTCAAGTCCAATACTTGATCCCGTACCCTTATTTATATCAGTGTCTACTAGGTATTTGATACCGCTATTAGCGCCTGGGCTTAATTTAAAATCTACTGATAATTCAAAATCGCTGTAGTTATTGGTAGTCACAATATCTCCACCTGCTTCAGATTCTCCACCTCCTGAGGATAATACGGTAAGTTCTCCATTTTCAATAACCCATCCTTTTTTTGGGAATTGGTTTATTTTGGCTCCACGCCATCCATTCGAAGTCTTTCCATCCCATAGTAATTTCCATCCCGATTCTTTTTCAACTTCTGTTAGATTATTTTTTGTGATTACAGGTTTTAATGGTGTTCGTCTAGAAAATTTATCAAGATTTTGCGTTAATATTCGTGCGTTTCTCCACATAATATCTTTACCAACTCTAGAATTATCTGTTCCAATGCTATGTACTTGTAAACCAATAAAACCCGAAGCCGTTTTATCGTCGATTAAATAGGCTGCTGGTACATTATTAATCCATGTTTTAATAGTATCCCCAATAGCTTCGACTCTATAATGGTTCCATTGGTTTTGTTTAAATGCTTTCTGTGCCTCAGGATTATTTTTTAACGGATTTAACCAGCCTCTTCTAGCTTCATCATATATGCCACCACTCCAAGCTCGTGGAGAAGGATCAATTTCAACTTGATAGCCATGCACACGGCCGTCTTTAAAGTAGGGGAGGCTATTGCTGCGTATTTGAATTCCAGAATTCATCATAGAATCTGCTTTGAATTCAATTTCTAAAATAAAATCACCATATTTTTTTGAAGTAGTTAAAAAAGTATTTGGCGTGTTTAAAACGGTTGTGCCAACTATCGCTCCATTTTCAATTTTGTACTTGGCATCACCACCTAATGGAGTCCAGCCTTTGGAAATGTCATCTTTTATAAGGTATTCCCAAGGTATGGTTTCCTTACTTTCGTTAGTGCTTTTACAAGAAATTAAGGATAATGCTAGACATAGAGGAATAGCAATTAGGTGTTTTTTTAAATTTGATTTCATTTTCTTAAAACTTAATGTGTTTTTTCTATAAATATACGTATTTAACTGGAGTGTAGTTCGTATAATGTTATACCCATCGTGAAAGACAATTATACTTTTATTTCTAATTTTCAACATCCTGTACAATCCTGTACTGTATTAGCGCATACTGTTATATAACGAAATCCTTCAAGTCCGAGTAATCGAGTTTTGGTTTGGTTGGGAGTGGCGTTTTCGGGTTGGGCTTCTTCGAGTTCGTCTTGGGCAAATTTGTAACCCAAAGCGGCTGATTTGTTGAGTAGTATGTAAACGCAACAAACCCTGCTAGAATTTCAAACTCTAGCAGGGTTGCATTTCTCTTTTTTTTAAATTAAGAAAGCTGTATCCGTTTTAATGATTACAACTTTCTTTTTACTGCATTTAATCAACTATATGGGCACAGGCAAATGCCTGCGCGAACGATTGAAGACAAGCCTGCGCTATCGGGTTAATTCTATTCCTATGTCTATCGGGCTTGCCCATCATAGACAACCTCCCAATTCATTTTGTTTAATTCATTAATTGATATTTTTTGGATTTTAAAATTAGGATTAGTTATCATTTCACCTCCACTCATTTGATGTATTTTTTTAGTAACTTTAGAAGGGTAGAAAACTAAATAAAGTTTTTTATCCAAAGATTCAGAACTTATTTTTTCTGATATTTCTTTATTCAAACTACCAGTTTTTTGGAGGATTGCATAAGATAAATCTCCCTGTTTTATAATGCCGCCAATTGCTATTTCTTGATAACTGTTATCTGATTTTCTTATCATTAATGGAATAAAACCTATTTCTATTTTACTATTATTTCGTATTTTAAGTTTGTCTCTTTTGTAATTACAACTAATAAAGAATACTGTAATAATAATTAATATAATCTTTTTCATTTAATCAGTGTATTTAGCATTAGAATTATCAGTTTCCCCCGATCGCGCAGTATTACCAGCAAAGTTAGCGCAGGTATTTACCTGTGCCCGCTCCAATTGTTACCCAAAAATAATCTATTTCTGATCATTTTTCATTTTAAAACAAAGAAAGTTATAACAGTTTTTAATAGTTACAACTTTCTTTTTACTGTAATTGCTATACTTTGTCTCGTCCTAAAATAAGATTACATATTTATACTTAATCCTCAAATAGTATTTTTATAATCCATTTTAAAAATAAGCCCTTAACTGAATGTTTCCAGTATGAATCGTTTTAGTAGTTTCACTTTTTCGACCTAAATAATTAAAATTGATGTCTAAAAATTGGGTGATGTTTTTTTGTAAAAGGATTTTCCAAACAATATTCTGACCTGTTTGTAAGCCTTCAAGCAGTTGAAAACCTACGGAGGAAAAGGCATCGCCGTCAAATTTATTTTGATAAAACGAAACCTCTCCATTTAAAGTGAAGTTCTTTTTTCCAGAATAAGAAAGTGATGTTCCAAATCGATTTTGAACTAATGATTCGGAATTTCCTATTTGGTTTTTCTTATTTTGCAATTCATAAAACAAATC
>JAHEBK010000097.1 GCA_024642295.1 Flavobacterium sp.
ATTTAAACCAAGATGGGTATATTCCTTTTAACACCTACGACAGAACTTCCATCGCTATGGGGGGAAATTTTAAATTAACATCCAAATTCACCATGGGAGCCAACATGAGCTATTCTAAAACAGCTCAAATTGGCGCTTTCTTTGGAGACCAACAATCATCAGATGAATCAGCTTCATCATCTTTTGCAAGAACACTTTTTATTGCAAGAAACTGGGATTTAAATTTACCCTATGAAGATTCCGAAGGAAAGTCTGTTACCCCAAACGGAAATCAATTTGACCACCCTTTATGGTCTTGGAAACATGACAAAATAATCTCTAAGACGAATAGAACAGTAGCTGGCGTTAATTTAGAATATAAATTCAACGACCATTTTTCAACTTCCTACAGATTTGGATTCAATAGATATACACTCAACAGAAAAGAAATAAGAGATAAAAACTCTATTGCCTTTAGTGGTGTTGGGTTTTTAGTTGATGACCAATTCACAAATGAAGACATTGAATCAACGTTCTTATTCAATATCAATTATAAACTAACTGAAGATATTGGACTTACTGCTATCTTAGGGAATAATATTTTGCAAACAAACACTTCTAGAACTGCATTCTCAGGAAGAGAAATCATTATTGCCGATTTATTTACCCTACGTAATTTTAAAAACATCTCAAGCTTAGTAGATGAAGGTGACCGATACCGAAACGTAGGTTTATTTGCAGATGTCACGTTATCTTACAAAGACTATCTTTTTCTTAATGCTACGGGAAGAAATGATTATTCTTCCTCATTACCTTTAAAAAACAATTCCTATTTCTATTCATCAGTAAACTCTTCATTAATTATTACTGATGCATTTAATATCGAAAGTGATATTTTAACATTTGCCAAATTAAGAGCTAGTTATGCTAAAGTCGGAAATGATGCCCCTGCAGAATTTTTAAGCACTACCTATTCATTAAATGATTCATATAATTCTAACCCCTCTGTTGGAAACAGCTCTACACTAGCAGATCCAAACATCAAACCTGAATTCACACATGAATACGAAATTGGAACTGAAATAGAGCTTTACAATAGACGCATTGCTTTAGATTTAAGTATATACAGCAAAAAAACAACTGATTTGATTACTGCCATTAGTACACCAACTACTACAGGATACAATGTATATAATACCAACATCGGACAAATGATAAATAAAGGTATAGAAGTTGGTTTGACACTTGTACCATTAAAAACTACAAATTTCAACTGGACTTTATTCGCAACCTTCACCAAGAATAAAAACAAAGTAACTCAAATTGCTGATGGGTTTGATAGAACTGAAATTACAACCAATAATCAAGGAGCTAAAAACGAAGGGGCTTTAGCCCAAGTAGGTTATATTATCAAAGACCAACCCTATGGAATCTTTTATGGTACTAAATTCGCGAGAGACAGTAATGGCAATTACCTAATTGATCCTGGGTCAGGAGGGATTTTAGCGGATACTGAAGCTGGAATTATTGGAGATCCAAATGCTGATTTCAAAATGAGTTTCACCAATACCTTTACTTATAAAGGGTTTTCACTAAGAACTCAATTTGATTGGAAAAAAGGAGGCGATTTTAAATCTGGTACAATTGAAAGTTTATTAGGTCGAGGCGTTACTAGAGATACTGAAGATAGAGAGCACACCTATATAATTCCCGGATTTTATGGACAGGCTGGTATCGATGGTAAAATTGAAGCCATTACAGACACTAATAACAACCCTATCCCTAATAGCACACAACTTTCGGCAAATGATTTGTATTTTTCACCTTCAACAAATGGAAATACCTTTGCTATAAATAGTTTAGATGAAGCTACTATATATGACGGAACTGTATATCGACTTAGAGAAGCTAGTCTTACCTATGACTTACCATCAAAACTTTTGAAGAAATCTGTATTTGGAAGAGTGAGCTTAAGTATCGTCGGAAGCAACTTATGGTATTTTGCTCCAAATGTACCAAAATATACCAATTTTGACCCTGAAATTGCAAGTTTCGGTTCAGCAAAACTTCAAGGAATTGAAATCACAGCAGCCCCAACTTCTAGAAGATTTGGATTCAAGATTAATGTAACTTTCTAAAAAAAACAGCATGAAACCTATAAAAACAATCATAAATAATAAATCAATTTTGGTTTTATTATTATCATCAATACTTTTTATCAGTTGTAATGACTACCTTGATGTTGACACTGATAGAGACAACCCTACAATAGCACCTTTAAACTATTTATTAACTAGTACTCAAGTAGGACTAAATGACGTAACTGATTTCTTAAACAATTCTGGAGACATTTTACAAGTTTACACGCATCAAATGACCGTAAGAGAAGAACAAGATCAATACGGTACCAAAGTAAACAATGTTCTTGTACAAAACGACTGGGATAAAATCTATCTAACACTCACTGATATTGAAACTCTAATTAAACAAGGGACAGAAACAAACGATTTAATATATGTAGGTATCGCACAATTAGAGAAGGCCTATTTAATGTCAATTGCTGTTGACTTATGGGGTGATGTTCCTTATAGTGAGGCTAATCAATTAAAAAACGGTGTCATTACTCCTAAATTTGATGACCAAAAAGAGATTTACACAGCTATCTTACAATTAATTGAAACCGCCAAAACGAACATAAAAACAGATAAAGGCCTAAAACCTAAAGCTGATGATATTTTTTATGGTGGTAAAACGACAAAATGGATACGATTTGCAAATACTTTTAAACTTAAACTCTACAATCAAATTCGATCCACAAGTTTATTTAACCAAAGTGCCTTTGATGCTTTAATTGCTGAGGATGATTTTTTCACTTCGATTGAGGATGATTTTCAATTTACACAAACAGGCAACACTTCTCCTACTGACGAAAGAAATAAATTATTCTTAGCATCATACAATAGTTCTCAATTCACAACCTATATGAGTCCTTGGTTTTACGAAATCATGATGGGAATGAATCCAAAAATTCATTCTGGAAACCAAGATCCAAGATTACGTTATTACTTCTTTAATCAAATAAAAGCTGGAGATTTCCCACCAGACTTGGGTGATACGGTTACAGGAAATCCAAAAGCGGATTATTGGGATGCCTCAACAGGTTTCTTTAGTATTCGTTTTGGAAGCCAAGGCCCTTGGAAGGATTTTAGTACTGAAAAATCATATACTTATCCTGGAATTTTCCCCTGTGGAGGAAGATATGATGATGGTGAAGGTGCCGTTATAGATGTCAATTCAGCTACAGGTATCGCACCACATAGAATGCTAACCTATGATGAATACTTATATATACAAGCTGAATTAATTTTAGATGGTAAATTATCTGGAAATGCTTCAGATAAATTAAAAGAGGCTATGGAGGCCAGTTTTGCCAAAGTAGACCAAGTGGTATCTTTGAATAAATCAACTCAAACAATTCCTAAATTAATAGGAACTTCTGAAGTTAATGACTTCATAATAAATATAATTGATGAATTTGACAATGCCCCAAATACAACTAAGCAACGTGAAATTTTAATGACCCAAAAATGGGTAGCTACTTTTGGAGACCCTACTGACCAATATAGTGATTATAGAAGAACTGGCTTTCCTATTTTAGCAAACCCAAATAGTTTGACTAAAGAGTATTACTTAGACAATGGAGACGGTTTTCCAATTGATGATTCTGAAACGATATTACAAAACCCATATCAACTTTCTTTATATTGGCCTTTATCCGAATTAAATGTAAATAAAAATGCTCCAGCGCAAAAGACGCCAAGTACATATAAAATATTTTGGGATAACTAATTAATTGAAAATAAAGAATATGAAAAACACAAATAAAATATTCGCTTTATTAGCATTTCTAATGCTAGCATTATCCTGTGAAAACGATGGAGGCGATTCAAAAATAGAAACTCAATACGGCGCCATTATCAATATCCAAAAAAAAACCGATACTGATGCTTTTATTAATATACTAGCTATTGAAAATAGTGAAAATATTAATTTAGGCGTAACAATAGACAACACTTTGGGAGATATTTCATCTATTGATATAATTGGATTTTACACAAAATCAGATGGGACAATCTTAAAAGGTAAATTCTCAACAGCAATTAAAGAACTTCCTTATTCCTTAAATATCAATCAACAGGATATCGTCAATACATTTAACGGATTAGACACGACCAGTGATATCCAAATTGGAGACAAACTAACTATTACTGCTGAATTGACACTCAAGGATGGTAGAACACTAAAACTATTAAATGATGATGGAAGTAACAACTTCTCTTCTAAAATTAACAATACTAATAGTTATAAAAACTCTCAAGTATATAATGTTTCTTGTGCTTCTTCCTTAGGTGGAACTTATGAATTCAGCACAACAAACATTGGTGAAGCAGGAGGATATTTTACATCTGATACTTTTACAGGAACTGTCACTTTTGAGGATCAAGGCGGAGGGATTTATACAATCTCGGATGCATCGTTTGGCGGTTATGATGAATTATATGGTGATATTGCAAAAAATGTTGAGTTACAAGATATTTGCAACCAAATTTCATTTAAAGGGACTAATCAATATGGAGATAGCTTCGCTATGACCAATTTAATTGTTAATGGAGATAAAATCTCTTTTCATTGGGAAACCTCATATGGCGAATTTGGCGATACTACTTTAAAAAGAACAGACAGTTCTAGTTGGCCTCCTTTAAAATTATAAAAGATTTTTAAACACACTAACCGCCACCTCATAAGTGGCGGTTTTTTTATATATTTGCGCCATGGAAAAAGAACATCAAATTTTTGGGATTAGAGCGATAATCGAAGCTATTCAAGCAGGTGCAACTATTGATAAAGTATATATTCAGAAAGAAGCCAGTGGCGAATTAATGAAAGACTTAATGAAGGTGATGAAGCGTGGGAACATTAATTTTTCCTATGTTCCTGTTGAAAAACTAAACCGCCTAACTCCCAATAACCACCAAGGTGCTGTAGCCAGCATCTCTCCTATTTCATTTTTTGACTTAGAGACATTGATTGATACTGTGATTGAAAATGGAAAAACTCCATTGTTTCTAATTCTAGATCAAATATCAGATGCGCGAAACTTTGGAGCTATTATCCGTACAGCAGAATGTACTGGTGTAAACGGTATTATTGTTCAGAAATCAGGCTCAGCTCCTGTAAATGGAGACACCGTTAAAACTTCGGCTGGTGCTGTATTTAATATTCCTATTTGTAAAGTAGAGCATATTAAAGATGCTATTTTCCTTTTGCAAGCAAGCGGAATTAAAACAGTAGCTGCTACTGAAAAAACAGACCAAAATATTTATGACGTTTCCCTAAAAGAAAGCGTTGCCATCATCATGGGTTCTGAAGATCGTGGAGTGAATCCATCTGTTCTTAAAATTGTTGATGAAAAAGCAAAATTACCTATGTTTGGAACTATCGGTTCATTGAATGTATCGGTAGCTTGTGGTGCTTTTTTATATGAAGCAGTGAGACAGAGAAATTAGATCTATAATTTTAGATTAACGAATTTAGATTTAAGATATTTAAAAACGAATTAGGACTCCGGTTCTGATTCGTTTTTTTCGTTTTCAATAATTTCATAATTTACATTTGTATCTGAATAAAAATATAACTCTTCAGGTTCTGGGATGGGCGGATTTACAAAATTGCCATTTTCATCAAAGCGTTGCATAAACTTATCCTGTGAAGCATCATAATCAGGATGCTCCCAATCGTATTTTACTATTTTATTCTGTTCATATTCGGGTGTTTTGTACAAAACAGCTAACATCAATCCCGTAATAAGTCCTGCTAAATGTCCTTCCCAAGAAACAATTTCATCTCCCGAAGCTTCGGGATTAGGAAAAACATACCAAACCATTCCACCATAAACAACTATAACTGTCAGTGACAAAGCCACTAATCGATAGTATTTGGTAAAAATACCTTTGAAAAATATAAAACTAAACAAAACATAAATCAATCCACTTGCTCCAATATGAAAACTCGGTCTTCCTATCGACCAAGTACCAATTCCTGAGATAAGTATTCCAAAAAACAATACAGAAGCTGATTGTTTAGCGTAAAAAAACTGTAGTGCTGCCACCAAAACCAATAAAGGCAATGAATTATTATACAAATGGCTTAAATCAGCATGGATGAACGGACTAAAAACAACACCTTGTAATCCCGAAAAAGTTCTTGGGTAAATTCCATTTTCGACAAAATCAAAGTCATAGCGGATTTCTAACCAATACACAACCCACAAAAACAGCACAAAAAAAAGTGGCAATCCTAGTACGGCGGGTGTGAATTTAATATTTTTATCCATGGTTATTCTTTAAGACAATCAAAGCAAATAAGATTCCAAAACTAATATAATGCTATTTTGTCATATCTGAAGAATATTAGAATATTTTAAGATTTAGTAGCACCAATAAAAATTGTAATTTTACAAAAGATACATTCAATTTCAGATTAAAGATTAACAACCATAGACTTCAGATTTAAAAACAAATGGAAGCACCATTAGCAGAACGCATTCGCCCACAAACCTTAGAAGATTACATCAGTCAGGCACATTTGGTAGGTCCTAACGGTTCTTTGACGCAACAAATTGCCAAGG
>JAHEBK010000098.1 GCA_024642295.1 Flavobacterium sp.
TTTACTTCAGCAATTACATCACTGGCATTACTACCATAATTTTGTTTTAATACAATTGCTGCTGATGGATGTCCATCTAGATTAGAATAAATGTCAAAAAATTCACTACCCAATTCAACTTTACCAATATCTTTTAAGTGTATGCTTTCTCCATTTGCATTAGCACGAATAATAACATTCTCATATTCTTTTGGTTCATTAAACCTTCCTTTATAAGTCAAAACATACTCTAAAGACTGTGCTTCAATTCCTGAACTTTGCCCTAATCGTCCTGGACGACCAATAATACTTTGTTCTTGCAAAGCCTCCATCACTTCCTCTACAGAAATCTTATAGGCACGCATACGGTCTGGATTCAACCAAACACGCATGGCATAAGTTCTACTTCCTAAAATTTGTGATCTCGCAACTCCTTTAATACGGTTGATTTCAGGAATCATTTTAACGCTGGCATAGTTGTACAAGAATTTTTCATCCATGTTTTTATCTTTAGCGTAAAGATTAACATACATCAACATACTAGGTTGAATTGGAGTAATCACAACTCCTTCTCGCTGTACCAACTCAGGTAATAAGGGCATCACTTGATCGACCCTAGTCTTGACATTAATTACCGCTTGATTGGGATCGGTACCAGGTTCAAAGATAATTCTAAGAGTTGCTTCACCCGCACTAGTGGCATCTGTTGCCATGTATCGCATCCCTTGAACACCATTGATGGCATTTTCAAGAGTAATCAACGTAGATTTAACTAATACGTCGGCACTAGCTCCTGGATAGGCAATAAAAATATTAACCGTTGTAGGAGCAATTTGCGGGAATTGTGATATAGGCAACTGCTTGATTGCAAGCGAGCCTATAAAAACAATCAAAACCGAAATCACAATTGCAAAAACGGGTCTATGTATAAATTTACTAAACATTTCTTTTTATTTTAAGATTTCGATTACTCTGCGTAAAGCTCTAGATGTGACAAAACATATTCCGGTTTTTCAACTTTACATTCTATTTTTTGATTTTCTTTTACAAGACGTAATCCTTCTAGAAGTACTCTATCATTTACTGAGAGACCACTTTTTATAACAAAAATATGTGGCATTTCGGCTGCAATTACAACCTCTCTTGATTTAACTACGTTATCTTTAGTAATAACATATACATACTTTTTTTCTAAAACTTCGAAAGTAGCTTTTTGAGGAATCAATAATGCATTTTTATAAGGTACAGGCATTTCAATACTACCCGTTTCACCATGTCTTAGCAATCTTTTTGGATTAGGGAAAGTCGCTCTAAAAGAAATATTCCCTGTTTCGTTATCAAAATCAGCTTCGATAGTCTCCACCACACCAGATTGGTTAAATATTTCATTGTTAGCCATTTTAAGCCCCACTTTCATTTTGTTTCCATTACTTGCATTTGTTTGATAATCTAAATATTCTGCTTCTGGGACATTATAGTATACCCACATTGAGCTATTATCTGAAAGTTCTGTAAGCAATTCACCTTCATCGACTAAACTCCCCTGTCTAACATGGAAACGGTCGATGATACCATCAAATGGCGCTCTTATTTCAGTAAATTGTAAATGCACTTGACTCAAGGACATTTCAGCTTTAGCTTTAGCCAATTTTGCTTTGGCCATAGCCAATTCATTAGCAGAAACTACATTTCCATCCGCTAATTTTTTAGTGTTTTTATATTCAATTTCAGCAAAATCAGCTTCTGCTTTTGTTTTTTGTAATTCAGCTTCATACAAATTAGGCATGATTTTAAATAAAAGCTGTCCTTTTTTAACCGCTTGACCTTCGTCAACATAAATTTGTTGCAAATATCCTTTCTCCAAGGCTCTTAATTCGATATGTCGAATGGAATGAATTTGAGCCACATATTCTTTTGTAAGAGTGGTGTCTTTTTCAATTGGATTCGTTACTAAAAATTTAGTCCCTTCCTCTTTTACTTCTTCTTTGTCTGATTTACAGCTAGTGTGACACAACAAGGCACACAGGCTTACGAGCATGAAAATTCTCTTCATAATGTTTAGCTTTTTAAGGCAATAATGTTTATTTGTGATACTTTATAAAAAACTATTTTGCACATAAATAAAGTCATCCTTTATTAGTTTTGAACTAACAAAAGATCCTATTCAATACAAAACAATGTGATTTTAGACCTTTAGAATGGTCTAATAGATATTATATCATAATCGGAATACCTGATAAATAACAAATATTTTACAGGATGAAAAATAATATAAAGGGGTTTTAAAAGGAACCCGTTTTTTAATATAACTAGTAAAGTTACTAGTGGATAAAGTACTGTAATACGATGAAAAGTAATTATTTGCAACTATTCCTTTTTTGGCTGAAATAGTTTCTTCTTCTTCTACTTCATTATCAGTGGCACGAAGTTTTAGAATCGAATTTTGTTCTGGAGATTGATTTAGCTTAAGAAATAACCCAGGTATCATCTGATTATTTTCAAAATTGAAGTGCATCAATTTATCAGAATTCATTGCTAATGAAGAAATATTTCCTTGCGAACCACGAGCACACAGTTGACTATATCCACTAAAAAGGATAACAATTACAGGGAGAATAAATTTGGTTGCTAAATTCTTCATCAAGCGCGAAATTACATAAACTTAATTATATATTTCAATTCCAATATAATAAAATACTGTTAAATGGAATTAAAGACTGTTATTAAATGTTTTTTCGCAGTTATTTAGCCTTTGTTCTATAAAAAAACCAATCCTGACCCGAATATCGAGATCAGCATTGGTATTTAATTTTATAAATTAAGTATTGTTTTATTGCAATCCAGCTAAACTTTGTTCAATGGTAGCAATTTTTGCCAAAGCATCGGCTTCTTTTTGACGTTCGTTAGCAATCACTTTTTCTGGAGCACCAGCTACAAATTTCTCATTTAACAACTTTCCTTGAACTGATTTAAGGAAACCTTTGGTATAATTTAACTCTGTAGTTAATTTTGTAATTTCTTCCTCAACATTAATATTTCCTGTAATTGGAATAAAATATTCATTTGAATTCACACGATAAGACAATGCACCTTCTACTTTTTCAGATACATATTCAAAGGAAGAAAGGTTTCCTAATTTAGCAACCACAGTATCAAAATATGTCGAAACACCATCATTGTTAATTGCTTTCAGCTCAATCGTATCTTTGAACGGGATGTTTTTATCTTTACGAATGGTTCGCAATCCTGAAATAACATCCATTGTAATTTCAAAATCTGATATCAGACTCGCATTAAAAGGTTTTGCTTCTGGCCAAGTCGAAACAATTAAAGCTTCTTCTGGGGTCCTTTCAGTGATATGTTGCCAAATTTCTTCAGTCAAGAATGGCATAAATGGATGCAATAACTTCAAGTTATTTTCTAGCATTTCTATCGCTTTCGCAAAAGTGATGCTGTCAATTGGCTGTTGGTATGCAGGTTTAATCATTTCTAAAAACCAAGAACAGAAATCATCCCAAACCAATTTATAAATCCCCATCAAAGCTTCTGAAATTCGGTATTTTTCGAAATTATCTTCAATTTCTAAAAGCGTTTGTTGCAACTTCGCTTCATACCATTCAATAGCCACTTTAGAAGATTCTGGTTGAGGAATAACATCTGAAACTTCCCAACCCTTGATTAATTTAAACGCATTCCATATTTTATTTGAAAATCCTTTTCCTTGGTTGCATAACTCTTCATCAAACATAATATCGTTTCCTGCCGAAGCGCTCAACAACAATCCTACACGAACTCCGTCAGCTCCAAATTTCTCTATTAACTCTAATGGTTCTGGAGAGTTCCCAAGAGATTTAGACATTTTACGTCTTTGCTTATCACGAACTAAACCAGTCAAATAAACATTGGTAAATGGTTTTTCACCAGCGTATTCATACCCTGCAATAATCATTCTCGCGACCCAGAAAAAGAGAATGTCTGGACCTGTAACTAAATCATTGGTTGGATAGTAATACTTAAACTCTTCGTTTTCTGGATCCATAATCCCTCCAAAAACCGACATTGGCCACAGCCAAGACGAAAACCAGGTGTCAAGTGCATCGGCGTCTTGTTTTAAATCTTTAGTTTCAAGTTTAATGTTTGAAGTTTTTTCTTTGGCTAAAGCCAAAGCCTCTTCAATATTTTCAGCAACTACAAAATCTTCTTTTCCGTCACCATAGAAATAGGCAGGAATTTGTTGTCCCCACCACAATTGACGAGAGATATTCCAATCACGAATATTGTTTAACCAATGTGCATAAGTATTTTCAAATCGTTTTGGATGTAATTTAATAGCACCATCAACCAATACGGATTGGATTGCGGGTTTTACCAATTCTTCCATTTTAAGGAACCATTGGTCTGACAAACGTGGTTCAATTACCGCCTTTGTTCTTTCAGAAGTTCCTACTTTATTCAAATGTACTTCGGTTTTTACCAAAGCACCATTTTCTTCTAATTCTTTTGCAATCGCTTCACGAACAGCAAAACGATCTTGTCCTTGGTAATGTAATCCAAAACTATTCAAACTCGCATCTTCATTGAAAATATCGATAATCTCCAAGTTGTGCTTCTCTCCTAGGGTCTTATCATTCATATCGTGGGCAGGCGTTACTTTCAAACATCCTGTTCCAAATTCGATGTCTACATATTCATCTTCGATAATTGGAATTACACGACCACAAATAGGCACAATCGCTTTTTTGCCTTTCAAATGAGCAAAACGCTCGTCATTAGGATTGATACAAATAGCAGTATCTCCAAAAATAGTTTCTGGACGTGTTGTTGCTACTGTCAAAAAGTCCTCCCCCGACCCCTCCGAAGGAGGGGAGCCAGCAGTACCAACTCCCTCTCCTTCGGAGAGGTCTGGGGAGAGGATTTTATATTTTAAGAAATATAATTTCCCTTGTCTTTCTTCAAAAATAACTTCTTCGTCAGATAAGGTTGTTTTAGCTTCTGGATCCCAGTTTACCATTCGGTATCCTCGATAAATCAACCCTTTGTTGTATAAATCCACAAAAGACTTAATTACAGAAGCAGACATATCTGGATCCATTGTAAACTTGGTGCGTTCCCAATCACAAGAACAACCCAATTGTTTTAATTGTTCTAAAATGGTTCCACCATATTTGTCTGTCCAATCATAGGCATGTTTTAGAAATTCCTCACGAGTTAAATCAGATTTACTAATCCCTTCTGATTTTAATTTGGCAACAACCTTGGCTTCAGTTGCAATGGATGCATGATCGGTTCCGGGAACCCAACAAGCATTAAATCCTTTTAATCGAGCTCTTCGAATTAAAACATCCTGAATCGTATTGTTTAACATATGTCCCATGTGTAGTACTCCGGTAACGTTTGGTGGGGGAATAACAATGCTGTATGGTGTTCTATGATCTGGTTTAGAATGAAAATAATTATTCTTTATCCAGTAGTCATACCACTTGTTCTCAATATTTTTAGCGTCAAATTGTGCAGGAATTGTCATTTTATTCTTTATTTATTTAATCGGTTATTTGTTTGAATCAATTAAATGAATAACCGATTAAACAAATAAACTTTTCTTTTGGTCTGATTTTTGTATTTTATATCGGGAACAAAAGTAAATAATAAAGTACACTATAAAAAGAGAAATAAATATTTGTGTACTAATTAAAACAAAGTATATTTACTTTAATTAAAACTAAATCAGATGAAAAAAATAGCCGCTTTTATAGCCTTCCTGACATTTTGTTGTATTGGGTATGCTCAAAATGGAGCTAAAATTGATTTCAAAGCCAAAAACAACACAATAGATTTCGGAACCATTTCAAAAGACAAAGACAATGGAATACGCATTTTTGATTATACGAATACGGGTAATACACCTTTAACCATCTACTCTGTTCAATCCACTTCAAGTTGTACTATTCTTTCAAAAACACCTGAAACTGTTTTACCTGGGAAATCTGGAAAAATTGAAATCAAATACAATATGACCCCTGGTCCTATCCGAAAAACAATCACAGTAGAATCAAATGCCATCAATTATGATGAAGGTAGAATTCCCTTAAAAATTAAAGGGGAAGTTGTATCCAACTAAAAGAATAATTTAATTTTTAAAATACTCCTTGAATTCTTTTTGGAGTATTTTTTTTTTAGAATATCTTTCATTAAAATTTATCTTTCATCAATACACAAAAAGTAAAATTTTACTAATAACCTAATCTAGAAAAAAGTAAGTTCTACACCATTAACTATGACGGGAATAAACACAAAATGAACCTAACAAGAATATTCAGAAAAAATAAGAAACATACTTTTTTCATGTATCGTAGTTTTCATAAAATTAATCAAAAATCTTGCTTTTAAGCCTATATAGTTTCAAATAGTCAAGCTATCATAGGTTAGTTCAAAAAAAAAATCGCAAATTTGTAGCAAATTAATTTAACATGCCTGAGATTTCTATTAGGGGCCGAAGAATGCCTGAATCGCCAATTCGAAAATTGGCACCCTTTGCTGATATAGCACACAAAAAAGGCCTAAAAGTTTATCACTTAAATATAGGTCAACCAGATATAAAAAGTCCAGAAATAGCCATTCAAGCTATCAAGAATATTGACATGGACATT
>JAHEBK010000099.1 GCA_024642295.1 Flavobacterium sp.
AATAATGAATTATCGAAAAAAAGTTTTTGTCATTAAATCAATAGATGAGCTAAAAAATATTGAGCAATTTCCTTTAGATAAATTTGATAGAATAGCATTATATTTGCAAGCCTATTAATAAATTATTTGATATAGAATGTTAAAATTAAATTCAATGTATTTTACGGAAGAGCATGATGCTTTTCGAAATAGTTTTCGTGATTTTTTGCAGAAAGAAGTGGTTCCACATATAGATAAATGGGAAAAAAATGGGGAAATTGAACGGTTTATTTGGAAAAAATTTGGAGATATGGGCTATTTCGGAATAAATTATTCTGAAAATTACGGCGGATTAGGACTTGATTTGTTTTATACTGTTATATTTTTGGAAGAACTTCAAAAAGTTAATTCTGGTGGATTTGCTGCTGCAATGTGGGCTCATGTTTATTTGGCAATGACTCACTTAGATAAAGAAGGTGATGAGTTTATAAAAAATAAGTATTTAACACCAAGCATTAACGGTGACAAAATTGGCTGCTTGTGTATTTCCGAGCCATCAGGTGGATCAGACGTTGCAGGGATGAAAACAACGGCTGTTCATAATGGGGACCATTACATTATTAATGGTTCAAAAACATTTATTACTAATGGAGTATTATCTGATTATCTGGTTGTAGCTGCCAAAACAAATCCTGAATTAAAAAGTAAAGGAATGAGTATTTTTGTAATTGATAGAAATACGCATGGAATTACTGCAACAAAGTTAAATAAATTAGGTTGGAAAGCTTCTGATACTGGAGAAATTGGTTTTAATAATGTTAAAGTACCAGTTGAAAACATACTTGGAGAAGAAGGGAAAGGATTTGGTTATATTATGCAGCATTTTGCATTAGAAAGACTAATTATGGGAATAAATGCACATGCAAGAGCTGAGTACGCGTTGGATTACACGTTAAATTATATGGCTGAAAGACACGCTTTTGGAAAAACACTTAATAAGTATCAAGCTTTGCGTCATAAAATTGCCGAAATGACAAGTGAAGTTGAAATGTGTAAAGAATTCAATTATACTGTTGCTAAAAGGTTAAATGAAAAACAGTATGTTGTTAAAGAAAGCACGATGTCTAAATTACTTTCTACAAAAATAGCTGATGAGGTTATCTACAATTGTTTGCAGTTTTTAGGTGGTTATGGGTATATGGAAGACTATCCTTTAGCACGCATGTTTAGAGACAGTAGACTGGGCCCAATCGGTGGAGGAACCTCAGAAATATTGAAAGAAATTATCGCAAAAATTGTAATAGATAAAAAAGTTTACAAACCAACAACAAAACATTGATTTTTTTGTATATTTGCAGCCCTAATTAAAATGGATTACTTTGAAAGGAGGTGCTAAATTATGTTAATAATACCAGTAAAAGACGGAGAAAACATTGATAGAGCATTAAAGCGCTATAAAAGAAAATTTGACCGTACAAAAACAATGAAGACATTACGAGATAATAAACAATTCTCAAAACCTTCTATTACAAAACGCGCACAAGTTATTAAAGCTAAATACGTGCAACGATTAAGGACTAACGAAGAACAAGGTTAGTTTTTGTTAATATTTATTAAACCATTAGTTAAAACAAAATTCTATTTGTAAATTTGTTTACTAATGGTTTTTTTATGTCTATAAATGCCTTTGTAAGTTATTTGCAATTTGAAAAAAAATATTCTACGCATACAGTTACTGCTTATAAAAATGACATAGTTTCTTTTCAGAAATTTTGTAAAGAGCAATTTGAAACAGATCAAATTGAAAAAGTAAGCTACAATTTAATACGAAGTTGGATTGTAAATTTGGTGAACTCAAATATTTCCAATAGAAGCATTAACAGAAAAGTAACTTCATTAAAAACCTATTTCAAATTTCTTCAAAAAATAAAGGAAATAGAAGTAAGTCCGTTAGAAAAACATAAAGCCTTAAAAACTGAAAAAAAAATTGAAATTCCTTTTTCAGAAAATGAAATGAATTTAGTTAGTCAAATTAAAAATGACAATTTAAGTTTTTCATCGGTAAGAAATAAACTTATTATTGAATTATTTTATGCAACAGGTATTCGAAGAAGTGAATTAATAAATATTAAAATAACTGATATCGATTTTGTTAACGAAACCATAAAAGTATTAGGGAAAAGAAATAAAGAAAGGTACGTTCCGTTAATAAAGCAAGTTTTAGAGTCACTCACTGTTTATATACCATTTAGGAATAATTTAAAAACCAACATTCCTTATTTATTCATTACAGAAAATGGAAAAAAATTATATGATAACCTTGTTTATAGAGTAATTAATAGTTATTTTAGTACTGTGTCGTCAAAAGTAAAAAAGAGTCCTCATATTTTAAGACATACTTTTGCAACACATTTATTAAACCAAGGTGCTGACCTAAATTCGGTAAAAGAATTACTTGGGCATTCCAGTTTAGCATCAACACAAGTATACACCCACAACAGCTTGGGTAAATTAAAAGAAATATATAACCAGGCTCACCCAAGGAGTCAGAAAAAAACCAAATGAATATGAAAGTAATTGTACAATCTGTCAATTTTAATGCCGACAAAAAATTAATTGATTTTGTTGAAAAAAAAGTAACTGGTTTAGAAAAATTTTACGACAAAATTGTTGGATCAGAAGTGTTTTTGAAAGTTCAACAAACAAGTGAAAAAGAAAATAAAGAGGTTGATATAAAATTAAATATTCCTGGAAATGACTTAGTAGCCAAAAAACAATGCAAAACTTTTGAAGAAGGTGTAATGCTTTCGGTTGATTCGTTAAAGCGTCAGTTAGCTAAAAAGAAGGAAAAAGTGGTTGGAAAATAAAAATAAAAAAAATACACATAAAAGAGTTGTTTAAAAATAAAAACTTTAATACATTTGCAGTCCGTTAGAAATAGCGGACTTCTTTTATGGAGTAAATTGCCGATGTAGCTCAGCTGGCTAGAGCAGCTGATTTGTAATCAGCAGGTCGTGGGTTCGAGTCCCTCTATCGGCTCTTTGAAATAAAAATACACAAAGGAAAATATATTTTAGTTAAAATTAGAATATATAAAAAGGGACAAAAAGTTAACCTATGTGGTGTTGAAGGAAGTTTCCCACTTTCAAGACAGATCATTGAAATTGGTGAGATACTCAAGTGGCCAACGAGGGCAGACTGTAAATCTGCTGCGCAAGCTTCGGAGGTTCGAATCCTCCTCTCACCACAATTAATTTATTAAATATAAATTAACGAGGAATTGAAAAAAAGAATGCGAGAGTAGCTCAGTTGGTAGAGCTTCAGCCTTCCAAGCTGAATGTCGCGGGTTCGAGCCCCGTCTCTCGCTCATTTTTTTGGCCGGTGTAGCTCAGGGGTAGAGCGTTTCCTTGGTAAGGAAAAGGTCATGGGTTCAATTCCCATCATTGGCTCAAAATAGAATTGAATTTAACACTATTTATAACTAAGATTTAAAATTATTAATCATGGCAAAAGAAAATTTCGATCGTTCAAAACCACACTTAAATATTGGTACTATTGGACACGTTGACCACGGTAAAACTACTTTAACAGCAGCAATTACTGTTGTGTTACATGAAAAAGGTCTATCAGATATTAAAAATTTCGACCAAATTGACAACGCTCCTGAGGAGAAAGAAAGAGGTATTACAATTAATACTGCTCACGTAGAATATCAAACAGCTAATCGTCACTATGCGCACGTTGACTGTCCAGGTCACGCGGATTACGTTAAAAACATGGTAACAGGTGCTGCTCAAATGGATGGTGCTATTATTGTTGTAGCTGCAACAGACGGCCCAATGCCTCAAACAAGAGAGCATATTTTATTAGGACGTCAAGTAGGTATTCCTAGATTAGTTGTATTCATGAATAAAGTGGATATGGTTGATGATGAGGAATTATTGGAATTGGTAGAGATGGAAATTAGAGATTTATTATCATTTTATGAATATGATGGTGATAATACTCCAGTAATTCAAGGTTCTGCATTAGGTGCTTTAAATAAAGAACCTAAATGGATGGAAAAAGTTATGGAATTGATGGATGCTGTTGATACTTGGATTGAATTACCTCCACGTGATATTGATAAACCTTTCTTAATGCCAGTTGAAGATGTATTCTCAATTACTGGACGTGGAACTGTTGCAACAGGAAGAATTGAAACAGGTGTTGCAAATACTGGAGATAGTGTTGATATTATTGGGATGGGAGCTGAAAAATTAACTTCAACAATAACAGGTGTTGAAATGTTCCGTAAAATATTAGATAGAGGTGAAGCTGGAGATAACGTTGGTATTTTATTAAGAGGTATTGCAAAAGAAGATATTCGTAGAGGTATGGTTATTTGTAAACCAAAATCAGTTACTCCTCACGGAAAATTTAAAGCAGAGGTTTATATCTTGAAAAAAGAAGAAGGTGGTCGTCACACACCATTCCACAACAACTATCGTCCACAGTTTTATGTTCGTACAACTGATGTAACAGGTACAATTAATTTACCTGAAGGAGTTGAAATGGTAATGCCAGGTGATAACTTAACAATTATTGTTGATTTACATCAGCCAATTGCATTAAATGTTGGTTTACGTTTTGCAATTCGTGAAGGAGGTAGAACAGTTGGTGCTGGTCAGGTAACAGAATTACTAGACTAATTTACACCTAAATAAATATTAGTTTACTAGGTGCTTCTAAATTAAGAAGCACCTTTGTATAACTACGGGTGTAGCTCAGTTGGTAGAGCACTGGTCTCCAAAACCAGGTGTCGGGAGTTCGAGCCTCTCCACCCGTGCATAAAATTTTAAAAATGAATTTAATTCAATATATTAAAGACTCACTTCAAGAGTTACGTAATAAAGTAAGTTGGATTTCTTGGGAAGAAGCTCAAAATTCAACAGTAGTAGTTGCAATTTTTACAATTGTATTTGCTATAGCTGTTTTTTTTGTTGATAAAATTTTTCAATCAGGAATTACTGAATACTTTAAACTTTTTTAATTAATTAACTATGACGGAATCTGTTAAAAAGTGGTATGTGGTTCGTGCAATCGGCGGTCAAGAAAATAAAGTCAAGACCTATATTGAGAATGAAATTGCCCGTCTTGGAATGACTGATTACGTTGATCGTGTACTTGTTCCAACCGAAAAGGTTATTCAAGTTCGAAATGGTAAAAAAATTAATAAAGAACGTGTCTACTTTCCTGGATATATAATGATTGAGGCAAACCTAAGTGGAGAATTACCACATATTATTAAATCAATACCAGGAGTAATTGGTTTTTTAGGTGAAGTTAAAGGTGGAGATCCGGTTGCAATGCGTAAATCGGAAATAAACAGAATGCTTGGTAAAGTGGATGAACTTTCAGTTCAAAATGAAAACGTAGTGATACCATTTATTATTGGGGAAACAGTTAAAGTTATTGATGGTCCTTTTAATGGATTTGATGGTGTTATTGAAAAAATATTTGAAGAAAAACGCAAACTTGAAGTAATGGTAAAAATATTTGGTAGAAAAACACCATTAGAATTAAGTTATATGCAAGTTGAAAAAATTTCATAATTGTTACAAATAAATCGTGATAGTTGTTTTGCTTCCAATTAAAACAATTATCTAATACAAGTTAAAAATGGCAAAAGAAGTTAGTAAAGTAGTAAAATTACAAGTCAAAGGAGGAGCGGCAAATCCGTCACCACCCGTTGGACCTGCTTTAGGAGCTGCCGGAGTTAATATTATGGAGTTCTGTAAGCAATTTAATGCTAGAACTCAAGACAAACAAGGAAAGATTTTACCAGTAGCAATTACTGTTTATAAAGATAAATCTTTCGATTTTGTTGTAAAGACTCCTCCAGCTGCAGTGCAATTATTAGAGGCTGCAAAATTAAAGAGTGGTTCAAAAGAGCCTAACCGAAATAAAGTAGCTACAATTAGTTGGGATCAGGTTAGAACTATTGCTGAAGATAAGATGGTAGATTTAAATGCCTTTACAATTGAGTCTGCAATGCTTATGATAGCAGGTACAGCGCGTTCTATGGGTATTAAACTTAAAGGAGATGCTCCAGTAAAACAATAAAACAGTTAACAAACATGGCAAAATTGACTAAAAAGCAAAAAGTAGCTAATGATAAGATTGAAAAAAATAAATCTTATGCATTAAAAGATGCTTCAGCTTTAGTAAAAGAAATTACAAGTGTAAATTTTGATGCATCTGTAGATTTAGCTGTCAGATTGGGAGTAGATCCAAGAAAAGCAAATCAAATGGTTCGTGGTGTAGTTACATTACCTCACGGAACAGGAAAAGATGTTAAAGTTTTAGCATTGGTAACACCAGATAAAGAAGCAGAAGCTAAAGAAGCAGGTGCTGATTATGTTGGATTAGACGATTACCTTCAAAAAATTAAAGAAGGATGGACAGACGTTGACGTTATTATTACAATGCCTAGTGTTATGGGTAAATTAGGACCTTTAGGAAGAATTTTAGGTCCAAGAGGTTTAATGCCTAACCCAAAAACAGGTACTGTAACTATGGATGTTGCAAAAGCTGTT
>JAHEBK010000100.1 GCA_024642295.1 Flavobacterium sp.
TGCCAAATAATAAATATTATATCTTTGGTCAAGAAGGAGCAAAAAACCTAGCCGAAGATTTACAAGTGCCTTTCCTTGGTGAGGTGCCAATCGTTCAGTCGATTCGTGAAGCTGGTGATTACGGTCGTCCAGCAGCCATGCAAACGGGTTCAGTAATCGAAACTGTTTTTGAAGAAATTACTCGTAAAGTAGTTGAAGAAACGATTAACAGAAACGAAAATTTACCTGCTTCTGAAGCCATCAAAATCACAACTATGGCGGGTTGTTCAGCAGTAAAAAAATAAAATTATGACAACAGAAGAATTAACCAGCAACGTATTACTAGCACTCGAAGAAATTCGTCCTTTTTTGAACTCTGATGGTGGTGATATCACCCTAGTTTCCATCGAGGATGACAAGCACGTCAAAGTACGTCTAGAAGGTGCTTGCACGAGCTGTAGTGTCAACCAAATGACCTTGAAAGCTGGTGTCGAAACCACCATCAAGAAATTTGCACCACAAATCGAAACCGTTGTCAATATAGCATAATTATAATTTGGGCGTGCCCATTTTAAAGAACAATCCGCCGCGGCGGATTATTCCTTAAAATCGTCGGGCTATCCGCACCGCTACGGCGGATTGCTTCTATCCCTCACGCAAAACACAAAACTCAACACCCTATACCTTAAAAAATGGATGTATTAATAAAAATTAAAGACAGAGAAGGAGTAGTACATGAATTACAAGCTCCTACTGATATGGCCATGAACATCATGGAATTGTGTAAAGCTTATGAATTACCTGTAGAAGGAACCTGTGGCGGAATGGCCATGTGTGCTTCTTGTCAATGCTATGTTCTTAACGAAGTAGCCTTGCCTGAAATGGGTGACGATGAAGAAGCCATGCTTTCAGAAGCTTTTTACGTAAAGTCTAACAGTCGTTTGGGTTGCCAAATTCCAATTACCGTAGATCTTGAGGGTCTTGAATTAGAATTGGCTCCTGAGAGTTAATCTATTCCAAAACTAAAAGCCTCAACATATCAATATATATGCCCCAAAAGTTAGACACTATTTGGGGCATTTTTTATGAAAGCTAAAGCTTATTATTAACAACTAGTTTAGGATTAATGAGTCCATTTCTTGTAGTTTTATATCATGGATACCTTTTGAGAAATATTCTCTTCGATTGCATTCCACAAACCAATGCGTTTTTCTAAAGCAAGTTTTGAAACTTCTTCAACTTCTTTCCATTTTTGGGCGTCCTCTCCACAAAGTTCTGTGATCATTTCCATCGCCATTGGTCCGTGTTCGTCAGCGTCTAATTCAATATGACGTTCGAAGTAATATACCAATTGGCTTAAATTAGCATTAGGCAAGTTTTCTTGGAAACTTTTGATGATAGAAGTAAACATACTCGGAATCAAATCTTCTCTACCAAAGGTAAAAGCAGCGGCGATTTCATGTGGTTTTCCATGTTCAATTACATTAAATGTAAAGTCTAGAAAAGCTTTTATATTAGGGTGTAAATGGCTGGTTTTAATAGCAACAAAAATATTTTGAAGTGATTTGATTTCGCCTAAAAAATGTTTGATTTCAGCAGTGTTAGCGCCACAAGCTTCCATGGCTTCAATGTACATTTCATAATGACTTTGACGACGACCATCTATCGTTACATCCGACTCTTCGGCAAGAACAATCTCGTTGATTAAATAACGTGTTTGCTTATTGGTTGTAGGAAACCAAGGGGTTGTTGTACAAGTTAATTTGGCTTGCAAGGCTTTTAACAATGACATAAAATCCCAAACCGCATACACATGACTTTCTAAGAAGCATTGTAGGTCTTCGATGGTTTTTACTTTGTTGTAAAGTGGGTGCTGCAACAGGATGTTTTTTTGAGTTTCAATACTGTTGTTTATCTCTTGTATGTTCATTGGAATAAATTTACTGTAAATATAAAAAAGCTTCTAGTTCCTTAGAAGTAATTTCAAATTTTTTATCAATACTTTAATAAATGTTTAGTTTAAAATAATTCCTTCTGTCGTTAAGAATTTTAATAATTTATGTTTTTTTAGTCAAAATATAAATCATTTAAAAGCAGGAATTCCTGTAATATCCATCCCTGTGATTAGTAAATGGATATCATGAGTGCCTTCATAAGTAATTACGGATTCTAAGTTCATCATGTGACGCATTATCGAATATTCACCAGTAATTCCCATTCCTCCAAGAATTTGGCGGGCTTCACGAGCAATTTCAATTGCCATTTTAACATTGTTGCGTTTTGCCATTGAGATTTGTGCGGTAGTCGCTTTGCCTTCATTTCGTAAAACCCCAAGTCGCCAAGTTAGTAATTGGGCTTTGGTAATTTCGGTAATCATTTCGGCTAGTTTTTTTTGTTGTAATTGCATGCCAGCAATGGGTTTGTTAAATTGAATGCGTTCTTTGGCATAACGCAAAGCGGTATCGTAACAATCCATTGCAGCGCCAATTGCTCCCCAAGCTATACCATAACGAGCAGAATCTAAGCAACCAAGTGGTGCGCTCAATCCCGATTTGTTGGGTAAAATATTTTCTTTTGGAATTTTAACATTATCAAAAATCAACTCGCCTGTGGCAGAAGTTCGCAAGGACCATTTGTTATGGGTTTCGGGTGTGGTAAAACCTTCCATGCCTCGTTCTACAATAAGCCCGTGAATACGTCCCGATTCGTCTTTTGCCCAAACAATAGCGATGTCAGCAAAAGGAGCATTCGAAATCCACATTTTGGCACCGTTTAATAGGTAATATTCGCCTTTGTCTTCAAAATGAGTAATCATACTTCCAGGGTCGGAACCATAATTGGGTTCAGTTAATCCAAAACAGCCCATCATTTCACCTGTTGCCAGTTTAGGCAAATATTTCATGCGTTGGGCTTCGTCACCGTATTTCCAAATTGGATACATTACCAAAGACGATTGTACAGAGGAAGTCGAACGGATTCCTGAATCGCCACGTTCAATTTCTTGCATTAACAAACCGTACGAAATCTGGTCTAAACCCGCACCGCCGTATTCGGTAGGGATGTAAGGTCCAAAACCACCAATTTCTCCCAGTCCAGGAATAATCTCTTTAGGAAACTCACTTCGTTGTGCAAAGTCTTCAATTATTGGGGAAATCGCTTTCTTGACCCATGCCCTTGCCGAATCCCGCACTAATTTATGTTCGTCAGTCAATAAATCGTCTAAGAGGTAATAATCTGGCGCTTGGAATAGGTCTGGCTTCATCTTACAGTATTTAGATTGGGTTTCGAATCTAAATTTAGCGAAATAATAACAAGAATACTAGTTTAAGGAATTAAATTATTTAGGTGAGTTAAACACGAATTAACATGAAAACTGATTTTTTAAAATTCTACGAATTTTCCTGAGGCAGATAAAATTAGTGTAATTTATCATATGTGTTTTCAAATTTGTGTTAATTTGTGAAATTCGTGTCTGTCTTTTTTAAGGTTTTCGTTCCGAGTTATTAATTTGCTCGAATAGTAGTATAAAAAAATACGCTATATTTAGTATTCGAAATAACATTAAAATTTTAGGTTTTATGATTAAGAAGATACTGTTTTTATTTCTCTTTACGATAGTAGTTTTGGGTCAAAATCCCCAATCACTTGAAGATAGTATTTATCATATTGTTGATGGTTATGTAAAACAACCAACACTCGAAGGCTTGGTGAAATTGAACCAAATGGATCGTCATTTTTGGAATGATAAAAAAATAAAAACGAAAGATGAACTGCTAGCAATCGTTATTTTAAATTGCAATAAAGGCTATTATGAATCCCAATTTGGAAAGAATCGGGATGCTACGGAGAGTTATGAAAAAGCATGGGAATTGTTTCAAAAAAACAAATTATCAAATTACGATATCGTTGAGTTTTGTTTAAAACCTTTAGGGAATCTGTACACGATTCAAGGGGATTATGATAATGCCGAAAACATCATTAAACAATATTATTATAGCGCGACTAAAGAAAAAAATCTTGGACAAAAAATAGCTGCCATACTCAATTTATCCAATGTGTACCAAAGTGCAGGTAAAAATGATATGGCTATAGATTTACTTCGAAAAACAATCCAAACTGAAAAATTATCCAAAACCCAAAAAGGAATTTTTGTTACTAATTTGGCAAACAATTATTTGTTGAATTACAAAAAGTCATTGGTTACTCAAGAAAAACACTCTTCGGATTTTAAGAAAATTGAAGGCACTTATTTGTATGCTATTCAGTTGTTGCAATTGGATAAAGCACAATCGGAAACTTTGGGGAATTGCTATCGAAATCTAGCCTCGCTTTATGTGCAAGAGCATCATTATGATAAAGCCAATGCGTATTTTGCGGAAGCTAAAAAATTATTCTTAGCCTCAGCTAACAAAGATTCTCGAAAATTAGCAAAACTCTATTACGAGGAAGCATTGTTGTTATTTGAACAGCAAAAAATAAAGGAAGCTTCGGTTTTAATTCAAAGTGTTTTTAAAACTTTACTCCCGAAGTATTCTAATGCAAAAAACATCTTGCCTAATCAAGCTAGTTTATATGCGGACACTGTTTTATTGGATGCTTTTGATTTACAAGCCGCAATTTTCAGTTTAGAGAACCAACCCAAAAATGCATTAAAGTCCTATGCGCTGTCTTTTTATATCGAAGATTTATTTGCCAATCTTTTGATTTTTGAAAATTCGAAAATCATTACCCAAACCAGAGTTCGGAACCGTACCGAAAAATGTATTGCGCTCTATGATGAGTTATTCAAAAAAGAGAAAAAACAATCTTATATTGAAACTGCTTTTCAATTAGCCGAAAAAACGAAATCAACTGTTTTGAAAGACTATCTTTTGAATAATATAACAGCCTCTAGAGCTGAAAAATTGCACTTGGAACAAATACAAAATTGGTCGGTTGAAATTGCAAAAGAACAGCAAAAAGGTGAAGCAGCAGATATTTCGAAAATCAATGAGGCTATTAAAAATCAAAATGAATTAGTCCTCTCGTTGAAAAAAATAGAATCCGAAAAGAACCCAAAAAAAGCTTCGGAAATCAATATTGAAAATTTGTTTACCAAATTGAATGCAGAAGGAGTTATGTTGTTGAGTTATTTTTCAGGGACTGAAAAGACCTATTGTTTTACTTTTGAAAATAATACGATATCCTTAAATTCTTTTAATAATGATAAAGAAACAACAGGGAATATTTGGAAATTTATTGATTATTTTAAGGATTCAGATGCCATATTGAAAGATGTAAAAGGATACAACCATTCAGGAAAAGTGGTTTATGACTTATTGCAATTATCCAAACAAACAGACAATAAAAAACTATTAATTATTCCGGATGGGTTATTAAATTTTTTGTCTTTTGAGGCATTAATTACAAAAGAGACTGCAACAACAAATTTTGCTAAAATGCATTATTTGGTTCAAGATTATGCTATAGGGTATAACAATTCGGTTGCCTTTTATTTGAATGAAGTTGAGGCTGAAAAACCGAGAAAAATGGTATTGGGTATTTTTCCAGTATTCGAAAAAACAGATTATGCCTTATCGTTTTCAAAAAACGAAATGGCATCTATAAAACGCAATTTTGAAGGTCAATTTTTCGAAAATCAAAAAGCTACTTTTGATAATTTCAAAAATAATGCAAGCAGTTATTCCATTTTGCATTTGTCTACTCACGCTTCTTCAGGGGATTTAGTTTCTCCTGCAAGTATCAAATTTTATGATCAAGAAGTTTTATATCCAGAGTTGTATTCTTTGAATATCAATCCAGACTTAGTGGTTTTGAGTGCCTGTGAAACAGGTATTGGAAAATTGTATAAATCTGAAGGAGCAATGAGCATTGCCCGCGGTTTTCAATTTGCTGGAGCTCGTAATTTACTATTCTCGTTGTGGAAAGTAAATGATTTTACAACGTCGGTTTTTATGGATTATTTTTATCAATATTGCCAAAAAGGGACTTCCTATTTGGAAGCGAATCACAAAGCTAAACTTGATTTTTTGAATAACAAAACAATTTCAAATGCTAAAAAGTCGCCCTATTATTGGAGTGCTTTTGTCTATTATGGTGGTGTCGAGTCAGGTGAAGAATCATTTAATTATGTCTATCTCATTTTTGGGTTTATAGCTGTAATTGGCTTACTTTTGGTATTCACTCGCTTCAGAAAATGGAAAAAATTCAAGAAATCCTAAAAAAGGAAAAATACAAAAAAATTAAATTCAAGATTACCAAAACGCAACACCTTTTAATTAAGGCTAAAATTAATGGAGTAAAAGGAAATTTTATTTTGGATACAGGTGCATCCAACAGTTGTATTGGTTTTGAAACGGTAGGTTTGTTTCTTGTCGACGCACAAGATTCTATGACCAAAGCATCAGGTGCAGGTGCTACTGGAATGTTGACGCAAATGGCAACTAACAACAAAATTCAATTGGGGATTTGGAAAAAAAGTAAATTTGATTTGGTAATTTTCGATTTATCCCATGTAAATGAGGCATTGATACAATATAAATCCAAACCTGTTCACGGTATCATA
>JAHEBK010000101.1 GCA_024642295.1 Flavobacterium sp.
TTTAATTAAAATTCCTCAGTCTATGATAGCAACTCACAAATCATTAGCTAAAGAAAAAACAAAAAGACTCCTTTACAAAATTGAAAAATAAAACTTTGTACCTTTGCACTCTAGAAAATAAAATATGCGCATAGATATCATTACCGTTTTACCTGAATTATTACGAAGTCCTTTCGAAGCTTCTATTATGAAACGTGCCATTGACAAAGGATTAGTTGAAGTTCATATTCACAACTTACGTGATTATACAACCAACAAGCAAAAGAGCGTTGACGACTACCCTTTTGGAGGTGGTGCTGGTATGGTAATGACAGTACAGCCTATTGATGCCTGTATTACACACTTGAAAAGTGAAAGAGATTACGACGAAATTATATATATGTCGCCTGATGGAGAAACTTTAAACCAAAAAATGGCGAACACTATGTCCATGTATGAGAATATCATCATATTATGTGGTCATTATAAAGGAGTCGATCAAAGAGTTAGAGATCATTTTATTACCAAAGAAATTTCAATTGGAGATTATGTTTTGAGTGGGGGTGAATTAGGAGCATTAGTTTTATCAGATACTTTAATACGATTAATTCCAGGTGTTTTGAGCGATGAAACATCAGCTCTGACAGATAGTTTCCAGGATGGTTTATTATCCGGACCTATTTATACTCGTCCTGCTGATTATAAAGGCTGGAAAGTTCCTGACGTTTTGTTGAGCGGTCATTTTGCTAAAATTGACAAATGGCGAGAGGATAAAGCGTATGAACATACTAAAACGAGAAGACCAGATTTGCTTGAAGAGTAGTTTTTTTTTGTTTCAGGTTTCAAGTTTCAGGTTACTACAAAAAAACGTTTGAACTTTAAACAAAAAAACTTTAAATTTTAAACTTTTTTCATTACTTTTGCACCCACATTTGATTAACCTCTGGCGATACCCGTGAATGTTGGTCCGATTTTAAAACAATAATTAGCATTTAAAATGGCAAATTTAGTAGATTTCGTAAATAGCGAATATGTTGCAAAAAAAGATTTCCCTGAATTCGGAGCTGGAGACACTATCACAGCTTACTATGAAATTAAAGAGGGTGAAAAAACAAGAACTCAGTTCTTTAAAGGAGTTGTAATCCAAAGAAGAGGTACAGGAAGTACTGAAACTTTTACAATTCGTAAAATGTCTGGTGCAGTAGGTGTTGAGCGTATCTTCCCTATCAACTTACCAGCTTTACAAAAAATTGAAATCAACAAAAAAGGATCTGTACGTAGAGCTAGAATTTTCTACTTCAGAGAACTTACTGGTAAAAAAGCTAGAATTAAAGATAAAAGAAGATAGTTTACTATCGCCTCATAATAAAAAGTCTCGTTCCGAACTCGGATCGGGACTTTTTTTTTTGAACTAAAAAAATACTTCTAAAGAGCATTCTCAAATAAAGCCCGCATAAATAAAAAAATAACATTTTAAAGCGAAGTCGTTAGTTATCCTGTAATTCGGTTATTTCTCTCTTAAACTTTTACGTATTTTAGTCTGATTTACATATCTTTGCACCGCTTTATTCAAAGCAAAAAATACATTTCAGATTCTTATTCTTAGAATTACGATTATAAAACAAAAAAAATGACACAAAAATCAAAGATTGTTTACACATTAACTGACGAAGCACCTTTGTTAGCTACTTATTCTTTTTTACCAATTGTTCAAGCTTTTACAGCCACTGCAGGTATCGAAATTGAAACAGAAGACATTTCTGTTGCTGCACGTATCTTGGCTAACTTCCCAGAATATTTAACTGAGGGACAAAGAGTAAAAGATTCTTTGGCAGAATTAGGAAAATTAGCTACTGCTCCAGAAGCAAACATCATTAAATTACCAAACGTGTCTGCATCTGTTCCTCAATTAAAAGGGGCTATAGCTGAATTGCAAGCACACGGATATAACGTACCAAATTTTCCAGAAGACCCTCAAACAGATACCGAAAAAGAAATCAAAGCAAAATATGCTAAAATATTAGGTTCTGCTGTAAACCCCGTTTTACGTGAAGGAAACTCTGATCGTAGAGCTCCTAAAGCTGTGAAAAATTACGCAAAAGTAAACCCACACTCTATGGGAGCTTGGTCTGCTGACTCTAAAACAGCAGTAGCATCCATGAGCGAAGGTGATTTTTACGGAAGTGAGCAATCATTGACTGTAGGAGAAGCTACAGATGTAAAAATTGAATTTGTTGCTCAAGATGGGACAACTACTGTTCTTAAAGCTAGCACACCATTAAAAGCAGGTGAAATTATTGATAGCTCAGTAATGCACTTGAACGCACTGAAATCTTTTGTTGCCAAAACAATTACTGAAGCTAAAGCACAAGGTGTTTTACTTTCTGTACACTTGAAAGCAACCATGATGAAGGT
Source organism: Flavobacterium sp. (assembly GCA_024642295.1). Lineage (GTDB taxonomy): Bacteria > Bacteroidota > Bacteroidia > Flavobacteriales > Flavobacteriaceae > Flavobacterium. The sequence goes on from JAHEBK010000101.1 coordinate 2,395, forward strand.
TTCTGACCCAATTATCTTTGGTGCTATAGTTGAAGTTTATTTTGCTGATGTATTTGCAAAATACGCTACATTATTTGCTGAACTTGGAGTAAATACTAGAAATGGTTTAGGTGATGTATATGCAAAAATTGCTGGACGCCCAGAACAAGCAGAAGTAGAAGCTGCCATCAATCAAGCAATTGAAAACGGACCAGCTTTAGCTATGGTTAACTCTGACAAAGGAATCACAAACCTTCACGTACCATCTGACGTAATTGTGGATGCTTCTATGCCAGCAATGATTCGTACTTCCGGTCAAATGTGGAACAAAGCCGGTAAATTGCAAGATACAATCGCTATTATCCCAGACCGTTGTTATGCTGGTGTTTATACAGCTACAATTGATTTTTGTAAAAAACATGGTGCCTTTGACCCAACTACAATGGGATCTGTTCCAAATGTAGGTTTGATGGCTCAAAAAGCAGAAGAATACGGTTCTCATGATAAAACTTTCCAAATGTCAGCTAACGGAGTAGTTCGCGTTGTTGATATTAATGGAAATGTATTGATGGAACAAGCTGTTGAAGCAAATGACATATTCAGAATGTGTCAAGCCAAAGACGCCCCAATTCAAGACTGGGTAAAACTAGCGGTAAACAGAGCTCGTTTGTCTGATACGCCTGCTGTTTTCTGGTTAGATGAAAACAGAGCACATGACAGACAATTAATCGAAAAAGTAAAGGTATACTTAAAAGACCACGATACAACTGGATTAGACATTCGTATCCTAAATCCAATAGCTGCAACTGAATTTTCTTGTGAGAGAATTGCAAAAGGTTTAGATACAATCTCTGTTACTGGAAATGTATTACGTGATTACCTAACCGATTTATTCCCTATTCTTGAAGTAGGCACATCAGCTAAAATGTTATCTATCGTTCCATTGATGAACGGTGGCGGATTGTTTGAAACAGGTGCTGGTGGATCAGCACCAAAACACGTGGAACAATTCACACAAGAAGGATACTTGCGTTGGGACTCATTAGGAGAATTTTTAGCCTTAGGCGCTTCATTAGAGCATTTAGGACAATCCTTAAACAATGAAAAAGCAATAGTTTTATCTGAAACTTTAGATCAAGCAAATGATGCTTTCTTGCAAAATGACAAGTCACCTGCTAGAAAAGTAGGTGGAATTGACAACCGTGGTTCTCAATTTTACCTAGCAATGTATTGGGCTCAAGCACTTGCTGCTCAAACTAAAGATGCAGAATTACAAGCTACCTTCACTCCTATTGCAAAAGAACTAACTGAAAACGAAGCTGTTATTAACGCTGAACTAATCAGCGCACAAGGTAAACCTCAAGAAATTGGTGGTCACTACCAACCAAATCCAGCTTTAGTAGACAAAGCAATGCGTCCTAGCCAAACTTTCAATGCCATTTTGGCAAAAACAGCTATTTTGACTGCTTAGGAAATTAACATATAACTCAATTACAATAGAAAGACAATCGGAAACGGTTGTCTTTTTTTTATTGCAAATTCAAAACAAAATGCATTATTCGTAAAATATATGTATATTAACATACTTATATTAATATTTTAAGAAAATGAATACAAAAAAAACAACTGTACTCATTATTTTTTTACTATTTAGCATTATGTCTTTCTCACAAGACTATTATTCCATTATAGGCCGAATCTCCGATTTTAAAAGTCAGGAAGCCCTAAGAGGAGTAAACCTATTTATCCCTGAAATAAATTTAAAAATAAGCACCGATAATTATGGTTTTTACTCCATTAAACTCCCTAAAGGGGAATACACTTTAAAGATAAGTTCGATTGGGTATTATGTAATAACAAAAAAAATAAATTTATACAAAGACACAGAACTTGATTTTAACTTATCCAAAGGAGAAGAAGCACTTTTTGAAATAGTTGTAAAAAATGTAATTCAAAATAAAACCCTATCTCCTGGAATAACTGAACTTGATATTTCAACAATCAAAAAAATTCCTGCTATACTTGGAGAAGTTGATATTCTTAAATCATTACTATTATTACCTGGCGTAACTAATGCTGGCGAAGGTTCCGCTGGATTTAATGTTCGTGGTGGAGGTGCTGATCAAAATCTTATTTTACTGGACGAAAGCCCTGTATTTAATCCCTCCCATGCTTTTGGTTTTTTCTCTGTTTTCAACCCTGACGTAATTAAAGATATGAAATTATACAAAAGTGGAATCCCCCCTAATTTCGGTGGAAGAATTGCTTCAATTTTAGACATTAATCAAAAATCAGGTAATAATAAAACGGTTAATTTCCAGGGAGGATTAGGACTAATTACAAGTCGATTATTAATTGAAGGTCCGTTAGTAAAGAACAAAATCTCTTTTTTGATTGGAGGCCGTAGTTCTTATGCCCATTTATTCTTAAAACTTTTTGAAGAACAAAAAAACAATACTATTTATTTTTATGATTTGAATGCCAAAATAAATTACAAAATCAACCTAAGTAACAATCTGTTTGTTTCAGGATACTTTGGCAGAGATGTATTTAAATTGAATAACAGCTTTAGCAACGAATATGGAAATACGATATTAAATTTAAAATGGAATCACTTATATTCAAAAAAATCAAACTCTAATCTATCTTTTAGTTATAGTGATTATTTCTACAACTTAAACCTTCATTTTATCTCCGTGAATTGGGATTCAAACATTACAAATTATGCTTTTAAATATGCTTTCAAGAATCAGTTTTCATCCAAATTCAAATTAAATTATGGTATAGAATCAAATTATTATCTTTTTAATCCTGGCACTTTAAGATACATTGAAAAAACAACGGATCAATTAGACCGAAAATATGCATTAGAAAATGCTGTTTTTATAAATGCTGAAAATGAAATTTTAAAAAAAGCAACGTTTTCATATGGCTTAAGACTAAGTTCATTTAATCGATTGGGACCATCCGAAATTAATCTATACGAGAACAATTCTCCTGTAATTTACAACAAAGAATCTGGCGTTTACGAAAAAGCAACACCTATCGAGACTCAATATTACAGTAATAAAAAAAATATAAAAAGCTACAACAACTTTGAACCTCGACTCTCTATTTCATTTCACATTAACGATAAAACCTCTTTAAATACAAGTTACAATAGAACCGCACAATACCTTCAATTAATTTCAAATACTAGCTCACCAACACCTTTGGATGTCTGGACACCAAGTGATACCTATATCAAACCACAAATTGCAGATCAAATAAGTTTGGGATATTCCAAAAATTTTAAAAACAACAACTATTCACTACAAGTAGATACGTATTATAAAAAAGTAAAAAATAGATTGGATTATATCGACGGTGCTGATTTAATTGCCAATAAAGCCATTGAGCAAGTACTGTTAAATGGCCAAATGCGTTCCTACGGACTTGAAGTTTTGCTAAAGAAAAACGAAGGTAAATTTAATGGATGGATTTCCTATACGTTATCAAAATCGGAACAACAAACAGTTGGAAGAACAACTGAAGAAACAGGAATTAACAATGGCGAATGGTACAATTCTGCTTATGACAAACCACACAACTTGGCCATAACAGCTTCATATGATATTTCAAAAAGATGGACTTTTGGTACTAATTTTGTATATCAAACTGGACAAGCCACAACCTTCCCTAGAGGACAATACAAATATTTAGATATTCCCGCTCCTATTTATGGATTGCGCAACAAAGACCGCCTTCCCAATTACCATCATCTAGATTTTTCAGCCACACTTAAATCTGCTAAAAAAAAGGATAGAAACTGGAAAGGAGAATGGGTATTCAGTATTTACAATGTTTATAATCGCAAAAATGCAGCCTCAATTAATTTCAGACAAAATAATGATACAGGAAACAATGAAGCGGTAAGAACTTCCATTTTTGGGTTTGTTCCTGCAGTTACTTATAACTTTAAATTTCAATAGTTATGAAAAAAATCAAGGATATAATAGCATTCTTATTCATTATAGTCTCATTAATCAGTTGCGAAGAAGTTATTGTTGTTGACCTTGACACCGATTCTCCAAAATTAGTAATTGAAGCTTCCATTAACTGGGTAAAAGGGACTTCTGGAAATATTCAA
>JAHEBK010000102.1 GCA_024642295.1 Flavobacterium sp.
TTAATCAACCCTATGGGATAGCAGTAAATACAGCAAACGATGATATTTATATTGCAGATACTTATAATCATGTAATTAGAAAATTAAGTGGAACAACAGTATCTACATTTGCTGGAAGTACTCAGGGTTATACTGATGGTACTGGAACAGCAGCACAGTTTGATACGCCTATTGGACTTGTTTTGGACTCTAACAAAAATGTATTTGTGATAGATAAAGCAAGAATTAGAAAAATAACGCCTGCGGGTGTGGTAACAACTTTTGCAGGAAGTTCAACCGCAGGTTATTTGGACGGAACTGGAACATCTGCACAATTTGCAAATGGAATGTCAGGTATTACAATAGATGCTAATAATAATCTATATGTTACAGACACAGGTAATTTAAGAGTACGAAAAATTACACCAGCAGGAGTTGTTACTACTTTTGCAGGTACAGGTGTTTTTGGTTCTGCAGATGGAGAGGGTTCAGTTGCAACCTTTAGTTATTTTGGAGGAATCTCTTATCATATTGGTGGCGGACCATTTAAATTAAATATTGCAGATGGTAATAACAATAGAATTAGAAGTATTACTTCGGTTACTGCAAATGTTCCAACTATTACGGGTGTATCATCCTCTTCTATTACATCTACGGCGGCTACTATTAATTATTCTTTAAATGCTAATAATGGATCTACTAGTTCGGTAATAAAATATGGTCTAGCAAGTAATAATTTGACTAGTCAAGTATCTGGATTTTCAGCAACGGGCAGTTCAACAAATGCGGGTACGGGTTCGATTACGGGATTGCTTTCAAATACACAATATTTTTACCAAATTGAGGCAACAAACGTAGCAGGAACATCAACTTCAACAGGAAATTTTACTACAACAGGGCCACCAGCTATGCCTACTATATCTGCAATAAGTGCAAATACTACTTTTAATAGCGCCACAATTAATTACTCTTTAAATGCTAATAATGCAGCGACTGCTTCTGTAGTAAAATATGGCTTAACAAGTTCAAATTTAAGTAGTCAAGAATCTGGATTTTCTGCAACTTCCAATACTATTACCCCTGGATCTGTCTCAATTACTGGTTTGCTTGCAAATACACAGTATTTTTACCAAATTGAGGCAACTAATTCTGTTGGTACATCTAATAATGGAACAGTCTTAAATTTTACGACACCAGCTACACCGCCTGCAATAGCCGAATATAGTTTTAATAACACCTACAATAACACAAACGGAAATACGCCTTTTGCAAATAATTCAGGGACTTCATTTGTATTAGGTAGAGACGGTATAACTGCAAATGGAGCTTTGAATATTAATAATACAGGTACAACAGCAACAATACTAAATTTGCCTTATGGAACTGATGCAAGAACAGTTTCGGTATGGGTTAAGTTAAATTCATTAAACGTTTCTAATTTTAATTATATTTACCATTATGGAACAGCATCTAATGGTAATGGAGCATATTTAAGCGGTACTAATAGTATTCATTTTGCTACGAGCCCGAGTCATTCTGTAGCAACTACTGTAGCAACCAATGTTTGGTATCATTATGTTTTTATGTATGATGGTATAAATTCAAAAATTTATAGGAATGGAACTTTGTTACAAACAAGTTCAAGAAGTTGGTCCACTATTAACAACTCCAATATTTTTAAATTAGGATTAACAGAGTCTAATGGAGTAAACTATTTTAACGGTGCAATCGACGATCTAAAAATTTACAACTACGCATTATCAGACTCAGAAGTTTCAAGTTTGTATAATACTAATTCTCTTGGAATTCAAGATTTCAATACAAAAAACCTACAACTATCCCTATACCCAAACCCAGTAAAAGATTACTTGAATATAGAAACCACCGATGCTCTGAAATCAGTAACAATTTATGGTTTGTTAGGAAATAAAATCATGGAATCTAATTCTAATCAAGTGAATGTTTCGCAATTAAGTAAAGGAATTTACATGGTAAGAGTTGAAGATGTGAGTGGGAAAATAGCAACAAAGAAAATAGCAAAAGAATAGTTTAGAGTTTATTTTTAGTCGGAAATCCGTTGCTCAATTCATTTTGAGTGACGGATTTTTATTTTTAATAAAAATCAGAAATAGTTCTAAAATCTACCGTATGTGAAGTCATAATCACCGTATGTGAAGTCACATAGGTTTTATTGGAATGCCTACGATACATTTGATTAAAATTATAATAATAAAAAAAAGAAAATGAAAAAATTAAAAATGGTAGCGTTTGCTATTTTGGCATCCTTGTTTGTTGTTTCATGTACTAAAGATGATGAGCCTACTACTCAAGTGTTATTATCAGGAAAATGGGAGTTTATGCAAACAGGAAATATTGACTCAACTGGAAATGAAACTTTATACAATTGGATAGGAGAGTGTGATTCAAAAAAAGATTATATTCAATTTTTAGTAGGGAATGTTTTAAGAGAAAGCTACTACTATACTAATTGTACCCAAACTACTGATTACAATGGTACTTGGAGTTTTGAAGATAAGACAATTACTGTTGTAAATTCAGAAATATTTGACTCCAAAAACTTGGAAATTGTAGAATTAACAGCAACTACTTTAAAAGTAAAATTTCCATACAGAAATAATAAAAAAATAGTAGCGGATGGTGCTCCCAAAGATTCTACTGTTCCTGTTAAAGAAACGGTTTCTCCTGGCGTAGTAATTCCTGTTAAAGAGACTGTTGTTACTTATACTCATGAAGTATATGTTTTTAGTAAAGTTGCAAACTAACAACTAACTATTACAAACAAAAAATCCTGTTCGAAAGAGCAGGATTTTTTTGTTAGTGTAGTTTTTACTTTTACATTCTCTCAGGAACATTGATTCCGAGCAAACTAAAAGCATCTGCAATCGTATCAGCTACTCTTTTAGAAAGTTGAACTCTGAATATTTTTTTATTTAAATCGGCTTCGCCAAGGATAGGCACTGCTTGATAAAAAGAATTGTATTCACGAACCAAATCATAGGTGAAATTAGCAATCAATGCAGGGCTATGATTTTGGGCTGCATTTTGAATCACTTCAGGAAACAATTCTAATTGTTTGATTAATTCTTTTTCTTTTTCGTGTATCTCGACTACGCTGGATGTGACATCAAAATCAAAATCAGCTTTTCTAATAATCGACTGAATACGAGCGTAGGTGTATTGAATAAAAGGCCCAGTGTTTCCAGCAAAATCTACCGATTCTTCTGGGTTGAAAAGGATGCGTTTTTTTGGGTCTACTTTCAAAATGTAGTATTTCAAAGCTCCTAAACCAATAGTTTTGTATAATTTGGCTTTTTCTTCAGCAGAATACCCTTCTAGTTTTCCTAAATCTTCTGCAATTTTTTGAGCGGTATCCGTCATTTCTTGCATCAAATCATCGGCATCAACGACAGTTCCTTCACGAGATTTCATTTTACCTGAAGGCAAATCGACCATTCCATACGACAAATGAAATAGATTCGCAGCCCAATCAAACCCAGTTTTTTCAAAATCAAAAACAACACTTTAAAATGGTAATCTTGTTCATTACCTACCGTGTAAACAATTCCGCCGACATCTGCCATGTCTTTTACACGTTGAATAGCGGTACCAATATCTTGAGTCATATAAACTGCTGTTCCGTCCGAACGCAATACAATTTTACGGTCTAAACCCTCGGCAGTCAAGTCAATCCAAACAGAACCATCAGGGTCTTTTTCGAAAATCCCTTTTTCCAATCCCATTTGAACCACATCTTTTCCTAATAAATAAGTATTGCTTTCGTAGTAATAACTATCAAAATCAACGCCCATAGTCGTATATGTTGCAGCAAAACCATCATACACCCACTGATTCATTTTTTTCCAAAGCGCGATAACAGCTTCGTCTCCAGCTTCCCATTTCAAAAGCATTTCTTGTGCTTCTAGAATGATTGGCGCTTGTTTTTTAGCTTCTTCTTCCGTTTTGCCTTCAGCCATTAATTGATTGATTTGCTCTTTATAGGCTTTATCAAAAGCCACATAAAAGTTTCCAACCAATTTATCTCCTTTCAAACCTGATGTTTCTGGAGTTTGACCTTCGCCAAATTTTTGCCAAGCCAACATCGACTTACAAATGTGAATTCCTCTGTCGTTGATGATTTGGGTTTTATAGACTTTTTTACCCGAAGCTTTGATGATCTCCGCTACGGAATATCCTAATAAATTGTTACGAACGTGTCCTAAATGCAGTGGTTTGTTGGTGTTTGGCGAAGAATATTCCACCATAACGGCTTTATCCGATGGCGTTGGAGTTACAAAACCGTATTTTTCTACCGATTTAATTTCGTTGAAGAAATTCAAATAATAAGCATCCGAAATCACAATATTCAAAAATCCTGAAACCACATTAAATTTGGCTACTTCAGTAACATTTTCTACCAAATAGTTTCCTATTTTATTTCCTAATTCTACTGGATTACTTTTTACCAATTTCAATAAAGGAAAAATCACCATGGTAATATCGCCTTCAAACTCCTTACGAGTCGATTGAAATTCAACTTTTTCAATGGTAACGTCAAATAAATCTTGTACCGCTTTCTGGATGGAAGGCGTAAGAATTTCGGATAATGTCATTTTTTGCTTTTTTTAATGGGTGCAAATATAGGTATAATGGAGCAATTGGGAAATTTGATTTTTGAAAAAGGTTAAAGGGATAAGTAAAAAGGGATAAGTAAAAAGGGATAAGTATGTTTTACTTTACCCTAAATTCATACCCCTTATCCCTTAAACCTTTTCTCTATTAACCTTTTCTCTAATCAAACTACCACTTAATAATCGCACTTGCCCAGGTAAAACCACTACCAAAAGCAGCCAAAATCACAGTGTCTCCTTTTTTAATTTTGCCCATTTCCCAAGCTTCAGTTAAAGCGATGGGTACTGAAGCAGCAGTTGTATTGCCGTATTTTTGAACATTATTATGTACTTGGTCATCTGATAATCCAAATTTCTTTTGGATGTATTGTGAGATTCTTAAATTTGCTTGGTGCGGAATCAACATGTCAATATCTGAAACAGTCAAATTATTGGCATGCAACCCTTCATTAATCACTTCACTAAAGCGAATAACCGCATTTTTAAATACAAATTGACCATTCATATAAGGGTAATAACTTTCGTCATCAGGATTGTTTTCTTCGAGGATATCAGTCACCCAACGACCACCCATTCCAGGTGCTTTCAAAACTAATTCTTCGGCATGAATTCCTTCAGAGTGTAAATGAGTTGAAAGGATTCCTTTCGTTAAATCTTCTTCTCTACTCAAAACAGCGGCTCCCGCTCCGTCTCCAAAAATCACCGAAACGCCACGTCCACGTGTGGTCATGTCCAAACCAGTAGAATGTACTTCGGAGCCAATGACTAAGATGTTTTTATACATTCCCGTCTTGATATATTGGTCTGCAACGGACAAAGCATACACAAAACCCGAACACTGATTGCGAACATCCAATGCTCCTACAGTACGCAAACCTAAATCACGCTGTACCAAAACACCAGGTCCAGGAAAATAATAATCGGGACTTAGGGTAGCAAAAACGACAAAATCAATATCCTCATTGGCTATGCCAGAACGTTCAATGGCTATTTTCGCAGCTTTTACCCCCATTGAAGTGGTAGTGTCTTCTCCTTTGATAATATGGCGTCGTTCTTGAATTCCGGTACGCTCCTGAATCCATTCGTCATTCGTATCGATGATTTTTGATAAATCATCATTAGTAACCACATTTGAAGGAACGTAAAAACCTAGACCTGCTATTTTGGAATGAAACATAGTTTTGAGAATAAAAATTAGTCCTTCCCAAATTACTACTTTTTTCGCAATAAAAAACTTAAATTTTTAAGATTTATTTTTGTAACAGGTGGAGGTATAGCTTTTTATAACAAAAAAAAGCAACACAGATTCAAGAAATTAGAGAAATCTAGAGAAATCTTGAAAAATCTTTGTGTCCTTCGTGCTTCCTTTGTGCGCTTTGTGTTTAAAACTTTTCAGTAAAAAAAAGCAACACAGATTCAAGGAATTAGAGAAATCTAGAAAAATCTTTGTTTACTTCGTGCCTTCTTTGTGCGCTTTGTGTTTAAAACTTTTCAGTAAAAAAAAGCAACACAGATTCAAGAAATTAGAGAAATTTTAGTGTGCTTTGGGCTTCCTTTGTGAACTTAGTGTTTAAAAAAATTATCTACTTTGTGTTTTAGTATTTAGTTTAAAACTAAGCAATTATCAACCGAACAGATTCATTTATTGGCAAAGCAGTTTCATGTTCGAAAAAAATAACTTTTCTATTATAAACAGCTTTTATCAGATAATAACTTCCTTTGAAGTAAGATTGCTTTACGACTACTTCCATCAAGCCGTTTTCAACTACTTTAAGTTGGTGCGGATACAATAATACTTGCTCATCAACTCCGTCAACTTCTACGATATCA
>JAHEBK010000103.1 GCA_024642295.1 Flavobacterium sp.
TCCTATAATAGGAGTAAAGGTGCAGGAGGTCCCAGAAATGTAGTGGTAAGTACTAATCTGGATTCGGCTATTTTTACTAAATTATAAAGTTATTTAAAAGAGATGTACACCACATCTTTTTTTTTTAGACTTTAACAAAATATTTTTTTTATCAAAATCAGAACCTGTCTTGTGGTTTGCTAATTTTTAAATTCATTCGATAGCAAAAAGTTACTTTCCTCTACCCTCATTTAGCCTTTACTGCTTCCACTAATTCTAATTCGTCCAAATTGACCTTAGAAGTAAAGATTCCGTAATTCACTGTGGCTTTGTTTTTTTCAATGCTGTCAATGCTCCCCACCGCTTTTCCATCAATCATACGAACTCTGTCACCTAATTTTAAAATATGTTTTGGTTTTACAATTTCGGGTTTGAGTTTCTTTTCTTTTTTCTCTTTTCGGATTTCTTCTACTTGAACTTCAATTTCTTTGATGACTTCTTTTTTCTTGGCGACTATTGCTTTTGCTTCTTTTGGGGTCGCTTTTTTGCGTTTAGAATTCTCAATTTCGATGATTTTTAAAAATTCCCCAATCAAGTCCTTTTTATTTTTGTTATTGAAATACTTCTCTGCAATATCTTCAATTTTCTGACCAATGTAAATTGTCTTTTGATTGCTGTCAAAAAGCTCTTGATAGCTTTCTAATTTTTGTTTGATTTTGACATTAATCGTCTCCATTTTTTTTCCTTCTTCACGTGCTTTGCTTTCTTCCTCTTTCAGTGTTTGTGATGTTTTTTCCAACTTAGAACGTTCTTTTTGAAGTGTTGCAATCGTTTTGTCAAAACGCACTTTACCGACTTCGATTTTCTTTTTAGCGCGATTGATTAAACTAAACGGAATTCCATTTTTCAAGGCGACTTCAAAAGTAAACGAACTTCCAGCTTGCCCTAAAACCAATTTATACATAGGTTCTAATGATTTTTCGTCAAAAAGCATGTTGGCGTTGGTCGCATAAGGCAATTCGTTTGCTAGTATTTTCAAGTTGGAGTAGTGGGTAGTGATGATTCCAAAAGCTTCTCGATGGTAAAATTCTTCTAAGAATATTTCGGCTAATGCTCCTCCTAATTCGGGGTCAGAACCCGTACCAAACTCATCAATCAAGAACATGGTTTTGTGATTGCACTTCTTTAAGAAGTAGTTCATGTTTTTCAATCGGTAACTATAGGTACTTAAATGATTTTCAATAGATTGATTATCTCCAATATCTGTTAGTATTCTATCAAATAAAAAGGTTTCAGAACGCTCATGTACCGGAATTAACATACCTGATTGTAGCATTAATTGAAGTAATCCCACAGTTTTTAGCGAGATGGTTTTTCCACCTGCATTCGGTCCTGAGATAACGATAATTCGGTTTTCTTGTTGCAACTCGATAGTTTGAGGATAGGTAATTTCCTTTTTTTGTTTGTTGTTCAAATACAAAATAGGATGGTAGGCTTCCCTGAAATACAATCGTCTGTTTTCGCTGATAGTTGGTAAAATACCATTGATTCTGTCCGCATATTTGGCTTTGGCCGCAATAACATCTACATCGCTCAAAAAGTCTTGATATTGCTTTAACAAAGGCAAAAACGGGCGAATTCCATTAGATAAGTTCTTTAAAATTCGGGTAATTTCTTCCTTTTCTTCATACTCTAAATTACTCAACTCACGTGAGTAACGCAAAGTGGCTTCGGGTTCTATATAAGCGATGCTTCCTGTTTTGGAACTACCTAGAATTGTACCTCGTACTTTACGTCTATACATTGCTAAAACCGCTAAAACACGACGATTTTGAACAATACTTTCTTTAATGTCATCTAAATAGCCTAAACCGTTGTATTGCGTTAAAGCCACTCCAAAACTTTGGTTTACTTTGCCACGTACTAAGTTCATACTTCTGCGAATTTCTACCAAAGCTGGCGAAGCATTGTCTTTAATTTCACCATATTTATCTACTACAGCGTCAATCTGTGTGATAATCTCCTTAGTCAATTCAACTTCTGAAGCGCGTTTGTTGATGTTTGGGTAATAGTCATCAAATTTTCGTAGAAAATTCAACAAAAAATTAACGGTAGACGATAAATTGGCGATTTTTCTAAAGCTTCCCACTTCAAGGAAACTATCTTCGATAGCTAAGAATTTGATTTCATGAGTAATCGCATCAAAACCGTGATTAGGAATAGCATTGTTATTTTGAAAAGAAGACACATATTCTGAGGTTTGCAACAAGGCACTCATTAAGGTTTCTTTGTCTCTAAAAGGAGTGATTTCTAAGGCTTTTTGTTTTCCAATATCAGTATTACAAATCTCTGAAATGGTTTCGAGAACGGTAGGAAATTGTAAATCTTGTAAAGTTTTTTTGGTAATGGATATCATTATTTGTTGTAAGTTTCAAATGGGCAAAGTTACAAACTTGTTAAGTTGTAATAATCTAAAACAATTAATTTTTATATTTGTTATATGAAAAAAGAAGAAATCATAGAAGCATTACAAACTGATAAGCAATATTTGAAAGATAATTTCGGAGTTGTTTCAATTGCTTTGTTTGGTTCTTATGCCAAAGGAGTAGAAAAATCAGATAGTGATGTAGATTTTTTTGTTGAATTTAGAGAGCCTTCCTATTCTTTTTTGATGGGTTTGTATGTTTTTTTAGAAAATAAATTAAAGTCAAAAGTAGATATTGTTCGAAAAGGCCCTCATATTTCTGAACGCTTTTTTAATACTATCAAAAGCGAATTGATTTATGTATGATGCGGTTTATAAATATTCACTTGAAACGGTTTTAGTCCACATTAACGTTTGCAATTCTCGATTTTCGGAGATAAATATACCAACTGATTTTGTAAATACTGATTATGGTAAAACATTATTGGATTCCATTGTAACTAGATTACAAGCAATTGGAGAAAATATAAAAAAGATTAGTCGTAAAAATAAATCACTAGAATCTAATCATCCTGAGATAGATTGGAAACAAATAATTAGATTTCGTGATTTCATTTCGCATCATTACGAAATGTTAGACTATGAAATTATTTTTCAAATTTGCCAAGACTATTTACCTCAATTAGAGTTTGTTCTAAAAGAAGAATTAGCCAAATTCTAATAATATGCAATTAACGCTTCCGCCTGATTGGCAAAATATTTTGTCAGACGAAATTCAAAAAAACTATTTTAAAGAATTGGAATTGGCCGTAGCCAAAGAATACCAAGAGTGTCTTTGTTTCCCACCAAAGGAGTTCATTTTTTCTGCTTTTAATACGTGCTCATTTTCAGATGTGAAAGTCGTGATTATTGGTCAAGACCCGTATCATGGTGTAGGAGAGGCCAATGGTTTGAGTTTTTCGGTGAATGATGGTGTAAAAATCCCTCCATCTTTACGGAATATTTACCGCGAACTTTGTGAGGATTTGGATTCAATCTTTATGCCTACTTCAGGGAATTTAGCCCATTGGGCGCAACAAGGAGTATTGTTATTAAATGCGACTTTGACTGTTCGTAAAGATAGTCCAAATAGCCATAAACATTTGAAATGGAATATTTTTACAGATGCTGTTATTCAGAAGATTTCTGAAGAGAAGCAAAATGTAGTTTTCTTACTTTGGGGAGGTTTAGCACAAAAAAAAGGGGCTAAAATAGACCGCAACAAACACCTTGTTTTAGAATCTGGGCATCCTTCACCTATGAGTGCCAATCAAGGAAAATGGTTTGGAAACAAACATTTCAGTCAAACGAATGCGTATTTAAAAGTAAAAGGGTTGACAGAGATTAAATGGCTGTAATTGATATTTAATTGTGACACGCCCAAATATGGGAAATGCTATTTTTTGATAATTTCTTCTAAAGTGGCTTTATCGGCTGTATTGCTAACTTTTAAGAGAATGGGTTGGTTCTTCATTGTTTTGCCTTCGATTACGTATAATTTGGTATTTTTGCCAAATTCGGTGTTGCTTTGGTCAAAATCTACGTCTCCAAATTGAAGGGTGTTTTTAATATCAATGGTGTCAATCCAAGATTCAGCTAAAACGGCGGATGCTTTTTCAGAATAATTGAAGGGTTTACTTCTAAGGTCGTTTAAAACTCTAGCATTTGGAAAATAGTTGCAACGGGTGTCTTTGCCACTAAAAACTAAACCAACAAAAAACAGCCCTAATACTAATCCTACCAAGTAGTAGGCAAAACGTTGAAAAAACTTCATGGATTTTTAATTTGGGGCAAAGGTAAAATAAAGATTCTTTAAAATACAATTAAATTGATATCGTTATTGGGTAAATTGAACCAATCGCCTATAGCTTTGTTGGTCAGGATGCCGTGGTAAAGATAAACACCATTTTTAAGTCCTACGTCACAACGAATGGCACTTTCGATACCGCCATCTTCGGCAATTTGCATCAAATAAGGAGTGATGATGTTGCTGATAGAAAGTGATGCTGTTTTGGAATATCGTGAAGCAATATTAGGGACGCAATAATGCAATACATTACTTTTTATAAAAGTAGGTTTTTCGTGGGTAGTGACTTCTGAGGTTTCAAAACATCCTCCTGTATCGATACTAACATCTACAATTACAGCGCCTTTTTTCATGTGTTCGACCATGGTTTCGGTAACAACAATTGGGCAGCGTTCTACACCTCGTAAAGCACCTATTGCAACATCACAACGGCGGAGTGCTTTGGTTAAAGCTTTAGTTTGAATTGTTGAAGTGAATATCCTCTGGTCTAGAGTATTCTGTAATCTTCTAAGCTTAGTAATGGAGTTGTCAAATACTTTAACATTAGCCCCTAAACCGATAGCGGTTTTAGCAGCAAATTCGGCTACTGTTCCTGCTCCAATGATGACAACATCAGTTGGTGGGACCCCTGTAATATTTCCAAATAATAACCCTTTTCCAAATTCGTTTGTAATCATTAATTCGGCAGCGATGAGTATTGAAGCAGTTCCTGCAATCTCACTGGAAGAGCGTACGGCTGGATAAGAGCCGTCTTCGTCTTTTACATATTCAAAGGCTAATGCAGTGATTTTTTTCTTGCTTAAGGCTTCAAAATAAGCTTTGCTTTTTGTTTTTAGTTGGATAGATGAAATTAAGATGGATTTACTATTCATCATCTCAATTTCATCAATGGTAGGCGCTCCCACTTTAAGAATCATAGGGCAACCAAATACTTTTCGGGTGTCATGCGTGATTTCGGCACCTGCATCACTATATTCTTTGTCAGTATAACTGGAACTTTCTCCTGCACCAGATTCAATCATCACACGATGCCCGTGATGCGTTAGCGAGTTTACGGCATCAGGAGTAAGGCAAATACGGCGTTCTTGATAACTGGTTTCGCTAGGGACGCCAATAAAAAGTTCGCTTTTTCGTTTGCTTACTTCCAGTTTTTCTTCTTGCGGTAATAACTGTTCTTTAGTAAATGGAGTAATTGCTATCGATATTGACATTGTAATATGTGATAATTAAAAAGTAAAATTACGCAAAAAGATTAAAAAAATCACTTTCGAGTTCTATAAATCTCTAATTGTTTGTAATTTGTTAATGTAAAGTGATTTAGTAAATTAGAGCTTTTATTTTTAGTCTTACTTTTATTTTAACTCTAAAATTCGTTTCCCATCAGGAAGTGCTTTGATGGTTATGGTCGAATGCAACTCAGGAATTAGATTTGGAATTTTTTCAGCCCATTCGATAAAACACCAATTTCCAGAATAGAGGTATTCATCGACTCCCATGTCTAAAGCTTCGGTTTCAATTTTTAAACGGTAAAAATCAAAATGGTAAACTAATTGATCGTTAGCTGCTTCATATTCATTTACCAATGAAAAAGTAGGACTGCTGGTTGCTGTTTTAACCCCTAGTTTTTTTGCCAATGCTTTGATGAAAGTCGTTTTTCCAGCACCCATTTCACCATGAAAAAGTATAATTTTGCAAGGTTTTGTATCAAACACTTTTTGAGCAACCGATTCGATTTCGTTTAAAGAAAATATGAATTCCATTTTATTGTTTAGTTATGAGTTAAAAGTTATAAGTTATAAGTTTTTGGAATGTATAATTACCTTCTTTAATTCCTTTTTTATAATTCATAACTCAAAAAAATTACTTAGGATTAAAAACCAAACAAGGGATAATCATTTCTTCTAATGAAATACCGCCATGTTGGTAGGTGTTTTTGTAATACCCCACATAATGGTTGTAATTGTTTACATAGGCCAAGAACAAATCATTTTTAGCAAAAATATAAGAACTTGTCATATTTATGATAGGCAATCCGATTTTTTTAGGCTCTTTTACAGCATAAACATCTTTGCTTTCATAAGTAAGACTTCGACCGGTTTTGTATCTTAAATTCAAACTCGTGTTTTTGTCTCCTACCACTTTTGATGGATT
>JAHEBK010000104.1 GCA_024642295.1 Flavobacterium sp.
GCATCCGGTTTCAAGAAAAGCGTCGCAATCTTGAAATGTTTTACATTTTGTTTTTTAAACATCGCTTTTAACTCTTCCAAAGTATTACCGGTATCGATAATATCTTCGATGACAACCACGCTTCGTCCGGCCAAATCTTGGTTTAAACCAATGAGTTGCTTTACTTCCTCAGTCGAACTAGTGCCTTGATAGGAAGACATTTTGATAAAACTGAGTTCGCAATTCCCTTTGTATTGTTTCATAAAATCAGAAACCACCATAAATGAACCGTTGAGAACACCAATAAAAACAGGAGTTTCACCAACAAAATCATTCTCTACCATTTGAACCATTTGTGCTATTGCAAATTCTATTTCTTTGGCAGAAATAAAAGGCTCAAATTGTTTATCGTGTAGTTGAATCATTTTCTCGTTTTGAATAATCGACAAAGATACAGAATTGTGCTTACTAAAAAAAGGTTTTCCTTTTGTTCGGTTTTGGGGAGTAAAAAAGTTTAACCACAAAGGCTTCACTAAGTTCACTAAGTTTTTTTCAAGCAAGGACACAACATTTATTTTAAATTAAAAAGGCCATACTTTGGGTAACTCTGCGGTTCTTTGTGAATCTTTGTGAAA
Organism: Flavobacterium sp.; assembly: GCA_024642295.1. GTDB lineage: Bacteria > Bacteroidota > Bacteroidia > Flavobacteriales > Flavobacteriaceae > Flavobacterium. The sequence goes on from JAHEBK010000104.1 coordinate 615, forward strand.
CAAATTAATCTAAGTACTGGTCAAAATTTAATGTCGTATTTTCAAACAATAAAAAAACATTATACCATGTAAGACATTAAAGGACATACGAGCAAGACTTCTCTACTTATATGATCTTATATTTCTTATATGGTTTAAAAAAACACGACATTGATTCTTTCTTGTTCTTATGTTTGATTCTGGATAAAAATTTTGAATCTTTGTTTTTGAAATTAACTTTCACGCCAAATGACGGACTTAGAATTAATTATCGAACAAACTACGGGCTACAAAAATAGTCGGCAAAACACTGCTGATTATATGCTAGCTCGTCCTGAGTTGCTCAATGATTTTCTTTTTTCTTGTTTCGAAATTGACAATCCCAATCACTACAAAGCCTGTTGGGCGATGGAATTGATGGCGTATGAAAAACTAGAATGGCTTCAACCCTATTTGGATTTAATATGTTCCAAATCGCAACTATTGACAAATGAAAGCGCCATTCGACCAATTGCAAAAGTGCTTTATTTACTTATTGAATCGCATTATAAAAAAACAGACAACAGCATTACGCTCACCGAAGTTCAGCGTAAAGTCCTTATTGAAACTAATTTTGACTGGCTGATTAACGATACCAAAGTAGCAGCCAAAGTCTATGCGATGAGATGTTTATTTCTTTTTGGTAAAGAATTCGATTGGATCCATCCAGAATTAAAAATAATTTTAGTTAAAGATTTCCGTTTACATACACCAGCATACAAAGCAGTCTCTAAACATATCTTGAAGAAGTTAAAATAGCAGTTCGCATTTTACAGTCGAATCCGACAAACTATCTACTTTTCTTTCTGTTTCATCAGCTCTTTCTCTTTTTTTTAAAAGATATTGAACTTTTATATATATTTGGATAACCAAAATACAAATCACTATAAACTAACCACTTACACCATGGCTTCACTAGCTACCCATACAGCAGTTTTAGGCAAAAAAAATGCACGTCATTTATTACGTCGCGCTTCTTTTGTTTACACCAAAAGTCTTGTTGAGCAATATGCTCTATTGACACCCACTCAAGCACTTGATTTATTATTTCAAGAAAAGCCTTTGGTAGTAAATTTACCTTATGATACTACATTATACAATGGTGTTGAAGCAGGTTTTTGGACAGAAACCAATCCTGTAATTAGTTATAATAACGAAAATGCAAAATCTAGAATAGTCGCAGGATGGTGGTGGTATAACGCTATTAATAGTCCCAATTTAAAATATAAGTTGTGCCATTTTTTATCCACTCGATTTACCGTAAACAAAGAAGACCCTGTAAGCAAACGTTCTACTTCTTTTTTTCATCATTTGCGACTACTCCTTTATTATTCTTTTGGGAATTACAAAACATTGGCAAAAAAAATATCGTTGGACAATTCCATGTTGTATTATTTAAACAATAACACGAATACCAAGACTGCGCCCAATCAAAATTATGCTAGAGAATTTCTTGAACTTTTTACAATAGGAAAAGGAGTTCAAGTTGGCATTGGTGACTATACAAATTACACCGAAAATGACATCGTTGAAGCAGCGAAAGTATTAACAGGGTTTAGACAAAAAATCGATACTTACGTTAACGATCCTGAAACAAATATTCCTAGAGGATATTATGATTTTACACGACACGATACAACTACAAAAAAATTTAGTGGTGCTTTTAATACTTCTATTTCTCCCGCCACTAATGCTGCAGATATGGACAGGGAATTGAATGATTTTGTAGAAATGGTTTTTAGCAAACAAGCCACAGCATTGAACATCTGTCGAAAACTATACATTTATTTTGTAAAAGGAACTATCACTTCTGAAGTGGAAACAGATATTATTATTCCACTAGCTACCGAATTAAAAACAAACAATTACGAACTAGTTCCAACAGTTAGACGCTTGCTTCAAAGTTTGCATTTTTATGATTTGGATGACAGCGACAGTAACGACGAAACTATTGGAGGAATTATCAAATCTCCTATTCAACAAGTTTCTGAAATTTGCACCTATTTGGGCGCTACAATTCCAAATCCAAACACCAATCCAAACGATTATTACATTCGATTTTGGAATGGATTTGTTCACAATACCTATTTAACATTATCAGACATGCTTATTTTTAGTCCTGAAAATGTAGCGGGTCATTTTGCCTATTACAAAGCACCTGATTTTGACAAAAACTGGATTTCAGCCGCCACCTTAATTGCTCGGTATCGTTTAGGTGAATCTATGATGGAAGGCAAAAACTTAATAAATGCCAATAATAACATTTATGCCAAAATTGACATTATCCCTGTCATTAAAAACAGTGGTATTGTCACTGATCCAAGTGATGCATTTACACTCACTTCTGAACTTTGCAAAGCGTTGTTTGGACAAGAACCAGACACTGACCGCATCAATTATTTTATGAATTCGTTTTTACTTCAAGAACTAGCAACATTTTATTGGAAAGCGGCCTGGACAGATTATATTAATACTGGAAACATTAAAGTCATTGAACCTCGTTTAAAAGCATTATTAACTGCAATTTTAAGAGCACCCGAATCTCAAATATTTTAAATTATTCATCGCCTTCAATATTTATTAAAATGAAAAGAAGAAACTTTATAAAATTGACTTCCTTTGCCAGTGCACTCTCTATGTTGCCAACAGAGGTATTTGCTCTTTTCAAATCAGCAGGCATGAACGCTTGTCCTGATCTTAGTGCTAAAAAAATAGTGCTTATCCAATTATCTGGTGCCAATGACGGACTCAACACTATTATACCTATCAACCAATATGACAAATACGCCACATTACGCCCAAGTATCAAACTAAATAATTCGGGAGCTAATGGCATCATTCAACTTGACAACACCTTAGCCCTTAATGACCAAGTAGGATTGCACCCAGCACTGACAGCTTTTAAAAGTTTGTACGACCAAGGGTTAATGCGAATCATTCAAGGGGTAGGTTATCCTAATCAGGATAAATCGCATTTTGGTTCAACCGATTTATGGCTTAGAGGTGGTGATGGAACACAAGCAAATTCAAATTTACAAGATGGATGGATGGCTCGTTTTATAGAAAATTTTTACGCCAATTTTATAAATGCTAATTATCCTCTTGGAATTCAATTAGGGAGCAATGATAACTCATTAGGTTTCCATGACACAAGCGGAAACACACTGTCCATCAATATCAACGGTCAAAACCCAGCTGGATTTTATTCGGTTATCAATGGTTTGGGCGGAGCTGCTCCTACCAATATTCCAAATTCTGAATATGGAAATTTAATTAAGTATATTCTAGAAAATGACACCACGACTAAAACCTATGCTGAAACTATTTCAGCAGCTTTTAACAATGGCTCAAACTCCGTTACCTATTCAAATAGCAAATTATCAGACCAATTAAAATCAGTAGCCCGTTTTATTTCAGGTGGATTGAAATCCAAAATTTATTTGGTTAAAATCGGTGGATTTGACACTCATGCGGCACAAGTAGCCTCAACAATAGACTCCCATCTTGGCAAACATGCTGACCTATTAACGGAACTATCCGATTCTATCAAAAATTTCATTACCGATTTAAACAATCAAAATTTAGGTGATGATGTAGTGACGGTAACATTTTCTGAATTTGGTCGAAAAGCGGGTGGTAATGCCAGTTTAGGAACGGATCATGGTCAAATTGCTCCCATGTTTGTTTTTGGAAAATCTATAAATCCTGGTATTTCAGGAACCAATGTAAATCTAGACGAAGCCAAATCAACAAATGATTACCAACTTTTTACAGTACAACACGATTACCGAAGAGTCTATGGCACCATTTTACAAGATTGGCTAGGAGCCAGCAACCCTGTTCTAGATTTGACCTTTTATGACAAAACCAACAATTCTGGTTTTACAGATAAAAAAATAGCACAAGTCATCAAAGAATCTCAAACTGTAAACGAAGGTTGTTATACCGATAAAATCTTAGGCGTAACCAATTTTAAAACCGAAACATCTATTGTTGTATTCCCTAATCCAACTTCTGAAAGTATAACCGTAAGTACTGTAAACTATACTATCAATGCCATAACCGTAACTTCCATAGATGGTCGCGCTCTAAAAAGATATTTGAATCCTGAAACAACAAATCAATTTACGATAAGCACTAGTCAACTGGCAATTGGTATTTATATTTTAAAAATTGAGACTGACAATGGTATTTTAAACAAAAAAATCATTGTTCGTCGCTAATGTTATTGTTTTTGAGTTTCATCCCTTTTTAATATTCCCAATTAAAAAGTATCTTTGCCCGCAACAAACGATACAAAGATGACACGAGCGGATCGAATGCATTTGACCGTTAATAAACAATAACTTAAACAAATGAATTATTTTTCTTCTGATTTTAAATTAGGAATTCTAGGTGGCGGACAACTAGGTAAAATGTTATTATTTGACACTCGTAAGTTTGATATTCAGACTTATGTGCTGGATCCAAGTGAAGATGCTCCAAGTAAAGTTGCTTGCAACCAATTCTTCCAAGGGGATTTGATGGATTTTGAAACCGTCTATAATTTTGGAAAAAAAGTTGATGTATTGACTTTCGAAATCGAGTTAGTCAACCTTGAAGCATTAGAAAAATTAGAAGCAGAAGGATTGCCCGTTTATCCTTCGCCAAAAACCTTGCGTTTAATTCAGAACAAAGGGGTTCAAAAAGACTTTTATACTCAAAATAATATTCCGACAGCACCTTATACTCGTTTTCCAGATTTGAAAGCCTTGCAACATGCTGTGGAAAAAGAAGAAATCTTGATTCCGTTTGTATGGAAATGCACCGAATTTGGATATGATGGAAATGGTGTAAAAGTCATTCGCGCTACTTCCGACTTTGAAAACATGCCCAATGTAGAATGCATTGCAGAGGAAATGATTCCGTTCAAAAATGAATTGGCAGTAATTGTTTGCCGCAATCCGTCTGGCGAAATCAAAACCTATCCTGTGGTCGAAATGGAATTTCATCCTGAAGCCAACCAAGTAGAATATGTAATTTGCCCTGCTCGAATTGATGATAAAGTTGCCGAAAAAGCAAGAGCCATTGCCTTGAATGTATCGGAGCAATTCAACCACGTAGGTTTATTGGCTGTAGAAATGTTCCAAACCGAAGACGATGAAATCCTTGTAAATGAAGTTGCTCCTCGTCCGCATAATTCAGGTCATTACTCAATTGAAGCGAGTTATACGTCTCAATTTGAGAATCATTTGCGCGCTGTTTTAGACTTACCCCTTGGGAATACCGAAAGCAAGGTTGCCGGAATTATGGTAAACCTTGTTGGAGCTGAAGGCTTTGCTGGTGAGGTAGTCTATGAAAACATAGAAACAATTCTAGGTTGGAATGGTGTAACGCCACATATTTACGGTAAAAAACAAACACGTCCTTTTAGAAAAATGGGACATGTTACGATTGTAAACTCCGATATTAAAGAAGCTAGAAGAATTGCTGAGGATGTGAAGAACACTATTAGAGTGATCAGTATGTAGGAGTAGTTTGTTGTTTTAAAATTGATTTTTACCCTTTGACTTTTGCCAGTTGATTTTTGTTTTTATTTTTAATTAGCTTTGTAATAAAGTACCCACTATGAAAATTTCAAAATTACATATAGAACAATATCGACATTTAGAAAATCTAAATTTTGACTTCACTTATCCTTTAGATTATAAGAACAAAGCGAAAGCGGGTAAACCTTTAGATAAAATTTGTTTTATTGGGCAGAGTGCTA
>JAHEBK010000105.1 GCA_024642295.1 Flavobacterium sp.
CGCCATCAAGTGTTATATCTTGTGGGTTTTCAAATTTTTTACTTCTTTCTCCAATGCTGAAATAAAGAAACCCTTGATTGTCAAAAGCTATTCTAGAACCAAAATGAACTCCAGCTTTAGTATCTGGTGTCGCTTTGTATAGTACTTCAATTTGTGTCAAGCTATCATTAACTAATTTAGTTCTAATTAGTTTTGTATTTCCTCCTTCACCCTCTATACTTTCGTCAGAGTATGTCAAATATATCCAGCCATTTTTCTCATAATTTGGGTGAAGTGCAATATCGAGTAATCCTCCTTGCCCTCGTTTATAGACTTTAGGGACATTTTTAACTTCGGTTTTCACACCATTCTTAACATGAAAAAGGATGCCGCTTCTTTCCGTTATTAATAAAGAGCTATCGGGTAACATAGCCATCCCCCATGGGATACTTATATCTGTGGCAACTGGTTGTAAGGTGTAATTTACAACTTCATTTTCGAGAGTAATGTTGTTTTGTTTGACCTGTGATGTACAATTAATAATAAAAAACAAAACGAAAAGTGGACTGAATTTAATCATAGTCATATATTTTTTGATCATTTCAACTTAAGATAGATGCGCTAATGTGTTATTGAAATAATAAAAATAGTCTTTTTTGTGTAAAATACCATCCTACTCTTCTATACTTTGTTTTTTTGAAATAAGTTTTTTGAATGTTTTAATGTTTTAGAATCAATAGTTTAAAGCTACTCAGTATTTGCTTTGTCAATTGCAAAAGACATTCTATTTATGATGTCCGATTTGTATCCAACTTCAAATAATTGTATGATTCCGTTTTTGTCTATAACAATATTAGTAGGATAGGCAGTTACATCTAAATCAGATGCGATATCTCTTCCTTCAGAAATGACTTCATAGTTGAGTTTGATTTTCTTGAAAAATTCTTTTATTTTATAATCCTCATCTAAGGCTACGGCAATAAAATGTACTTTTTGATCCTTGTATTTTTGCTTTAGTTCGTTTAGTTTGGGGATTTCAGCTTTACAAGGTGCGCAGGTTGTAAACCAAAAATTAAGAACAACAACATCTCCCAACATTTTTTTTGTATCTAATTTTTTGCCGTCTAATGTGTAATTTTTGATGAAAGAAGCTTTTTTACCAAGATACTTATAGCTTATTTCTTTATATTTTTCATCGGATTCTTTTTTACTTATTTTGTATTCCTCTAAGGTTTGTATTTGAAAATCATCCATAGCATAAAAACTTTCAGGGAGATGCTCATAAGTAATTTTTTTAGCAACCACGGTGTAATGACCAAATTGTTTACTATAGCCTGGAAATTGAAGTAAGAAGCCATCAATTTTAAATTGTCTACAATATCTTAAGCCCAATTTCTTGGTATAAAATACTTCTACAGGTCTTCCATTCATTATGACAAAACCTTTTTCACAGGGAAAATCGCATATCGTTTTTGATTCTATATTTGGTATCAATTCTACTGTTAATTTGGGTTCTTTAAAATCATAAACTATGGATTTTTTTGAAGTACTAAAAATAGAATTACTATACACTTTTCGATCATTATAATCTAAAAGTGTGTAATGATTAATTTGAGAATTGTTTTTAAATTCTCTTTCAATCATTTTGTCTTTATTGAAAGCAAGAGTTACTTCTCTTAAACGATCTGTTGAATTTACTTCTTCTGGGGATAATTGTTTTTCATAGATTACATCATATAGGATCAAGATGTCATTTTTAATACTATTAGCCTCAGCAGTTTTCCACTGAGAAAAACAATTACTCCCAAACATCAGAAGGATACAATAGAATGCATTTTTATAGTTAGTTTTATTTTTGTTCCAAAAAAGCGTTGGTTTTTTCATATTTGAGTGTGTTGTTCTTTTACGGTCAAATTATTAAAATACTTAAAGAAATAGTTTACAAGAATACAGATTATTTTTAATAAAATTATCAAAAAACACTATTTTCCTACTCGTTACAAATTGCATGTTTTTCTTTCTGTTTATTTTGCAAGATTAGAATTGATTGTATCTTTGAGCTTTATTTGTAAAATGAATTGTATTTACTGTTATTTTTTTGAGTACTACAATTCATTTCGTTAAATTGCAATTGTACGTTTTTTTAAAAAATACATTTTAAAAATGGGAGTAAAAGTAACGCCAAAGAAAACCACCAAAAGGCCAGCGAAAAAACAAAATTCGAATGCTACGAGTAGTAAATTAAAGCTTTTTATTGTAAAGCTTATTTTATGGTTTTTTGGACTTTCTATATTTTTTGTTGTAGTCTTTAAGTTTGTTCCTGTTCCGTTGACGCCTCTTATGGTTATCCGTATTATCGAAAATAAGACATCAGGTAAAGATGCTGTTTTTAGTCACGACTGGGAACCTCTTGAAAATATTTCGATGAATTTACAAAAGGCAGTCATAGCTAGTGAAGATGGTTTGTTTTTGAAACACAGCGGTTTTGATTTTAGTGCTATGCAAAAAGCATATAAAAACAATGAAAGAGGAAGACGTATTAAAGGAGGAAGCACCATTTCACAACAAACTGCTAAGAATGTTTTCCTTTGGCAAGGGCGTAGCTATATTCGAAAAGGATTAGAGGCTTATTTTACCGTTTTGATAGAATTTATTTGGGGTAAAGAACGCATCATGGAAGTGTATCTTAACAGTATTGAAATGGGAGATGGAATCTATGGCGCTCAAGCTGCCTCACAATATTGGTATCGAAAAGATTGTACCAGCCTAACTCCAATTCAAGCTGCTGGAATTGCCGCCATATTACCCAATCCACGAAAATACAAAGCAACCAGTTCTTCATCATATATTAATGGTAGAAAGTCAAAAATCGTCAAAATCATGAGGACGGTAGGAACTGTGAAATACTAAACGTTCTAAAACGGATTTTTTTGATAGATACATAATAATTCTTAATATATACCCATCAAAAAAGGCTGTCCGAATATTTCCGAACAGCCTTTTCAAATAATAATAAACTTATTGTATTAATTAGTGGCAACAGCCTCTCTTTTCCAGTTTTTTACTGCTACAATTTTATTAGAAGCATAATCCACTTCGTTAAGTGAACTGTCATTCCATAAAAACCATTTCCCTACTTTTGTTCCATTATCATATTCTGCAATAGCTATTTTATTGCCATTTTCATCATAGGATACCCATTCTCCATGAAGTTTCCCGTTTTTAAATGTTCCTTGTTGTTGTACTTGACCGTTGTCATAATAATAAGTTGCCATAACGGTATTGTTTTTTGTAACTTCTAATTTTGGTTTCCCTTCATTTGCAAATAACATTCCTGAAAGTAACACTGCTCCTAATACTATATATTTTTTCATGGTCTAAAGTTTTATTGATTTGTTTTCCAAATGTAAAAACATTATTTACATAAAAAAAACAATTTGGTAACAATTTGGTAACATAGGTGAAAACTTAACATTGGAAATCAATTTTAGTAAAAAAATAAAGGCTTCCATTAGTTGAGAAATCCTTATTTTATTTAGGAAAAACCATTAATTATTATTCGTCATTAGCAATAGCCTCTCTTTTCCAGTTTTTTACACTTGCAATTCTGTTGTTAGAATAGTCAACTTCATTCAAGGAACTTTTATTCCAATGAAACCATTTACCTATTTTTTGACCTTTATCATAAGTAGCAACTGCTGTTTTGTTTCCTTCAGTATCATAAGAAGTCCACTCGCCATGAAGTTTCCCATTTTTAAAGAATCCTTCTTGGAAAATTTGACCGTTATCATGATAGTAAGTGGCTTTAACCATATTGTTTACTGCTTCTAGCTTTGGTTGTAAGTTTTGAGAAAATAACATTCCCGATACTAATAATGCTGTGATGATTATATATTTTTTCATTTTTAAAGAAGATTTAGAGGGTTAATAAAGTATTATAACAAATATAAGGCATAATTTACATTAATAAAACAATTTGGTAACAATTTGGTAACATTGAGTAAAAACTTAACATTGGAATTTTTTAAAAACTATTTTGATTTTACTTAAAAAAGTAAATTTCTCAATTCATTCTTCATAATTAGTCCTAAATTTGCACCCGAGTCTAAAAAAAGACGAAATAATAAAATTTTGGATATGTATAGAAGTCATAATTGCGGAGAACTGAACGCATCACACATAAACACTGAAGTTACACTTGCTGGTTGGGTACAAAAATCTAGGGACAAAGGTTTTATGAACTGGGTTGATTTGAGAGACCGTTATGGAATTACACAACTTATTTTTGACGAAAGTCGAACTGATAAAACCGTTTTTGAATTAGCCAAAACATTAGGAAGAGAATTTGTTGTTCAAGTGAAAGGAATTGTGATTGAACGTGAAGCCAAAAACAAAAACATTCCAACAGGTGAAATTGAAATTTTAGTTTCAGAATTAAACATATTAAATGCATCTATAACGCCTCCATTTACTATTGAAGATGAAACAGATGGTGGTGAAGATATCCGAATGAAATACCGTTACCTGGATATCCGAAGAAATCCTGTAAAAAACAGTTTGCTTTTCCGTCACAAAGTAGCGATGGAAGTTCGTAAGTACTTATCTGATTTGGAATTTTGTGAAGTAGAAACACCTTATCTTATCAAATCTACTCCTGAGGGAGCTAGAGATTTTGTGGTACCTTCTCGAATGAACGAAGGACAATTTTATGCTTTACCACAATCACCACAAACTTTTAAGCAATTATTGATGGTAGGTGGAATGGATAAGTATTTTCAGATTGTAAAATGTTTCCGTGATGAAGATTTACGTGCGGATCGTCAGCCAGAATTTACACAAATCGATTGCGAAATGGCGTTTGTAGAACAAGAGGATATTTTAAATATTTTCGAAGGGTTGACACGTCATTTGTTGAAAGAACTTAAGGGAGTTGAAGTAGCTAAATTTCCTCGTATGACCTATGAGCATGCGATGAAAACTTATGGAAATGACAAGCCGGACATTCGCTTTGGAATGGAGTTTGGTGAATTGAACGAATTTGCACAACATAAAGAATTCCCAGTATTCAATGCTGCAGAATTGGTTGTAGGAATTGCAGTGCCAGGAGCAGGGAATTATACACGTAAAGAAATTGATGCTCTGATTGAATGGGTAAAACGTCCTCAAGTAGGGGCTAGTGGAATGGTTTATGTAAAGTGTAATGAAGACGGAAGCTATAAATCATCGGTAGATAAATTTTATGACCAAGACGATTTAGCAAATTGGGCAAAAGTTACTAGTGCTAAAGCTGGTGATATGATTTTTGTATTGTCAGGTCCTGCTAATAAAACAAGAGCGCAACTGAGTGCTTTACGTATGGAACTTGCTACTCGTTTAGGACTAAGAAAATCAGATGAATTTGCACCATTATGGGTAGTTGATTTTCCATTACTAGAGTTTGATGAAGAAAGCAATCGTTACCATGCCATGCACCATCCATTTACATCTCCTAAACCAGAGGATATGTATTTATTAGAAACCCATCCAGGTGATGTACGTGCCAATGCCTACGACATGGTATTAAATGGAAATGAAATCGGTGGGGGTTCGATTCGTATTCACGATAAAGAAACCCAACAACTAATGTTCAAATATTTAGGCTTTACCGAAGAAGAAGCAAAAGCTCAATTTGGTTTCCTTATGGATGCTTTTCAGTTTGGCGCTCCACCTCATGGAGGATTAGCTTTTGGTTTGGATCGATTAGTTGCTATATTAGGAGGGCAAGAAACCATTAGAGATTTTATTGCGTTCCCAAAAAATAACTCAGGAAGAGATGTAATGATTGATGCTCCTTCCCAAATAGATAGTCAACAGTTAAAGGAACTACATATTGTTATTAATGCAAATAATTAGGCGAAAACGCTGAATATCAATTATTTTTACAAAAAAATACACAATAATGATGATTGTATTATATTAAATATTACATTTGTCTCATTATAAATTATTATTACTATTACAATGCGTACAGGTACAGTTAAATTTTTCAATGAGTCTAAAGGTTACGGATTCATTACAGACGAAGAAACAGGAAAAGACATTTTCGTTCATGCTTCAGGAATCAACGCGGAAGAATTACGCGAAGGTGACAGAGTTAGTTACGAAGAAGAAGAAGGAAGAAAAGGTAAAGTTGCTGCTCAAGTAGCAGTTATCTAAGCATAAAAATTCATTTTTTATTGCCAACGAATGTTGAAAAGAAGCCGTCTCAAAACTGAGGCGGTTTTTTTGTATAAGATTTGCTTATTTATAGGTTATTTCGTATATTTAATTATTAATTTTAGATAGTTAAATATGAAATTCAAACATTACAACCAACAGCAAACAATACTTTTACCATATT
>JAHEBK010000106.1 GCA_024642295.1 Flavobacterium sp.
CTGTCTTTTTATAAAATATGTGATTGCTATATACTAACGAAAATTAAAACCTAATTAATACCAACGTTTTTTATTCTGCTTTGAATTAGCTGATTTTCTAGATTTATGACCTTCACCACTTCGGTTTGAATTTTTAGGTTTGGTAGATCCTCCGGGAGCAGTTTCTTGGTTTCCTGAATGCCAAGGATAAGGATGATCACTAACTGTTTTAACATCTACTCTGATTAATTTTTGGATGTCTTTCCAATATCCATGTTCATCTTTACCACAAAACGAAATAGCAACTCCGCCGTTTCCAGCACGTCCAGTACGTCCAATTCTATGAACATAAGTTTCAGGGATATTTGGTAAATCAAAATTTATAACAACTGGCAATTGATCTATATCAATTCCGCGAGCGGCTATATCAGTAGCAACAAGTACACCTACTTCTTTGTTTTTAAAAGCATCTAGTACACGTTGTCTTGCGTTTTGCGATTTGTCACCATGAATGGCTTCAGCAGGAATATCTTTTTTGCGTAAAGCTTTTACAACATTGTCAGCCCCGTGTTTAGTTCTTGAAAAAACTAGCACATCGGATAAGTTTTCATTCTTAATCAAATGGTACAAAAGATTTCTTTTTTCTCCTTTTTCAACAAAATAAACACGTTGTTCTACATTTTCAGCAGTGGAGGATACAGGGGAAACGGTAACTGTTTCAGGATTAGTTAAAAACATTTCGGCTAGTTCACGAATGGCAATTGGCATTGTAGCCGAGAAAAATAACGTTTGTCTGTTTTTAGGAGTCAATTTGACAATTTTTTTAACATCGTTTACAAATCCCATATCTAGCATTTGATCAGCTTCATCCAATACTAAGACATGTAAATGATCTAAATCGATAAAACCTTGTTTGTGTAAGTCTAATAGTCTTCCTGGAGTGGCAATTAAAATATCAACGCCGTTTTTAAGGGTGTCTACTTGTGGATTTTGTGATACACCTCCAAAGATGGTTAACTGAGTTAGGTTGGTATATTTAGCATAAGTATCAAAACTTTGCCCAATTTGAACGGCTAATTCACGTGTAGGTGTAACTACTAAAGCACGTATTTGTTTTGCTTTTTTGGATGAACCAACAATTCTGTGTAATTGGTGTATAATTGGGATTGCAAATGCACCCGTTTTTCCTGTTCCTGTTTGTGCACAACCAATTAAATCATTTCCAGCTAATATTAGTGGAATAGATTGTTCTTGGATAGGAGTAGGGGTTGTATAGCCTTCTTCATATACGGCTTTTTGGATACTTTTTGAAAGTGATAATTCTTCGAATAACATGTTTTTGGTATTAAATATCCTGTGTTAGGTACAGTGATAGTGTTGCAAAGATAGTGTTATTTATTTAGTCCTTATAAATAGGGGTTTTAAGCTCCAATAATAATGAATCTTTTTAAATTAGGATTGATTGGTTTTAATAAAATCGGTTACTAGATAACCGATTAGCTTACCTATTAAATGGTTGTTTTTTTCTTCTCCTAAATCTGGAGCTCCTTCGCAAATATGCAAATAGGTTGCATTTTTATGTTTTCCAAAAAAAGATATAAATTGGCGAAGCTCTTCGATTGAAAAACCACTAGTAGTCATAGCACTACTTGCAATATTAGGAATAGCATCTAAATCAATTTCAATACCATAAGAATCTGTTTTTATGAACTCATGTGAAGCTACCATTTCTTGATAGAAATTCTTTTCGGTTCTTATCTTTATACTATCATAAGTATTGTAGCGTACTCTTTCTTCCGTTTTTTTGATGATATCCAAAACGCTTTTAGAAGTATAATTTTCATGTAATCCAAAAATGAAATATTTCTTTAAAAAACCTTCGTGATAAGCATAAGAAAAACCATTGCCACTATGACGCCCCTCTAAAATTCTAAAATCGGAATGGGCATCAAAGTTAATTGCATTTACAGGTTTCCCTTTGGCAAGAGCCGCACCTTTAATATTACCGTAGGCGTTGTTATGTCCACCTCCAATAATAATAGGAATTTTGCCTGACTTTATAATATTGAAAATAATATGAGAGACTTCTTTATCTATTTTTTCAACTAACTGACTTAATTTTAAGCGATCATCAGTGTTGTTGAAATTCAAGTCTTTAGCAATATCCATTTCATCTTGAACATCAACTTCCCCTAGCACAATTATTTGGTTTCCTTTACAAAAACGGTTGTGCTGAATGTTGGCAATACTTTTTATGGCAGTTTTCCAAGCTGAACCCGCTCCAGGTCTACCATAATTGGCTTGAATGCCAACATCTTCAGGAATTCCTAAAAGCACGTATTTTGCTTCAGAGGCTTTTAAAAATGAAATGTGGTTTGCTCCAAGTGGAACAGTAATCATTTTTTCACCAAATTTAATTTCACCACTTCTATGATTCGTGACTTTAGCAAGATCTTTCGTTGTAAATGGCAAAAGTTTTTCCATGAATTTTTTTTCCAAAAATAATATAATTGTATTAACTAACGTTACTAGTTGAATATTTATTCATTAAATTTGAAAAATTAAAAAACAAGAAAACAAATTAACTATGGAAAATCAACAAAGTAATTCAAGTTTAAAAGCAGTTATTGCTGTATTAGCAATTTTATTAGTAGGAAGCTTGGTATATATCTTTAAAATCTCATCAGATGTTGAAAATGTAAAAACAGAATTAAAAACAACTGTTACTGAGAAAGATTCAGTAATGAAAGATTTGCAAGATCTTAAAACGACTTATGATGCTGCTATTGCAGAAAACACATCAATGTCAGACGAATTAATTAAAGAAAGAGATAAAGTAGTAAGCTTAATGTCTGATTTGAGTAAGTCAAAAGGTGATATTTCTAAATACAAAACTCAGTATATCGCTTTGCAAAGTAATATGAAAGCTTTGATGGCTGAAAATGAAGGTTTGAAAAAACAAAACACAAAATTAACGGTTCAAAGAGATAGCACAACTGTTGTATTGGTTGAAGCTAAGAAAACGAACGAAGTTTTAGTAAATAAAAATGACGAATTAGCTAAAACAGTTGAAAAAGGTTCAAAATTGACAGTTCTGAATTTAAAAACTTCAGCTTATAAAGTTAAAAGTCCAGGGCTTTTTAGAAGTACTGAAAAACAAATAGAGACAGACAAAGCGAGTAGAGCGGATATGCTTAAAATTAACTTTACAATTGCTGAAAATCAAATTGCAAAATCAGGTGATAAAACATACTATGTACAAGTAATTGATAGTAAAAACAATGTTTTAGGAGATAAAAAAACGCAAAATTTTGGCGAAAAATCATTATCATATAGTTTTGCAACAACTGTTAAATACGAAAATAAAACCGTTCAAGTTTCTGAAAACTTACCAGGTAAGGATTTTGCTAAAGGAACTTATTTTGTAAATGTTTTTGATAAAGATGTATTGGTGTCTAAATCAAGTTTTGATTTGAAATAATTTTAATCAAGATAAATAAACAGCCAACAAAAAGGTTTAATTTATATTGAACTGCCCCCAAAGAGTTTCTACTTTTTGGGGGCAGTTTTTTTATCCTACTATTTTTGTATTAAATACTTTTTTTGAATTTATTTAATAAATAGTGCATTGAATAATTTTTTTTCCAATATAGTCATCTTCAGAGTTACTGTAAAAACGAAACCATCTTTGGTTGTTTATAAATTGATATCCCCTATTATTGAGTGAATTTACACTGGTGTTTTTTGCTGAAGGTAAACCAAGGGCAGTAATAACCATATCCATTGTTGTATTGGGGTTATTGATTTTCCAACCGTTATCAATGGTATAAGGATAATTGGTATAATATGTTTTTATATTATCAGTGTTAGTGTAGTAATAATTACTACTAAATAGATTAAATGCTTTAGCAATACTAGTTCGCTTATCAATTGTAATTGAAAATCCTTTTGAGTAGTAAGACCATTCTTCTGCTAATCCATTAGAAAAATCAGCTATACGTTCTGGTTCTCCCAAAAGTTTTGAAATTTTAGTTGTATTATCAATATTTATGGTAATACCCTCTACGGTGTTAAGGTTTTTTACACCATGTTCAGAAAAGTTTATAAAAATGCTTTTTATTTGTTTTTTTTCGTTGTTTTTTAACTCAGCATATAATATTGCTGAAGTAGCTTGAGTGCTCGAAATTTCATATGATGAAGTAGCAACTTTTGTAATTTTTATTTTACTATTGGTAGTAGTCAAATTGGATTCTGTATAGCCTGTTCCATCAATGCTAACAATCGCAACATCTTCTAGGAATAGGTATGTTTTAGAAGAAGTTAATGCATTAAACACAACCTCATTTTCTTTGTCATCTGATGAACAAGAAGTAGTTAGAATTGCAATTAAACTGAGGACTAATAAAGATTTTAATTTATTCATTTTTTTTTTTGATTATATTGGATTTATAAAGAGGCTAAATATATTCTTTCAAAATACGTGTTGCAATACCCACTTTTAGTGATATTTGAATAAATTACAGGGAAAATATAGGGATGATATTTATCATATTTTATAACGTACTGTTGGTCTAATTTTGTCAAAATTTATTAGTAATAAAAAAAAAGAATGATGCCAACAAATTCACCACATAGTTTTCACATCCCTGTCATGGGATTGGGATACACCATTGATAGTCCCATTAAAGTAGCACATTACGGAATATCTTCTGTCGTTTCAATAGTAGATGATGATTTGATCGAAAAAATGAATCAGTTTTACAGCAACGAATTCCAAATAAAGTACCAAGAGATTACTCAAAAAATGCACGACTACCGTGCTAAGAGGGTGACCGCTTATTTGGATTTAGTAGATACAATTGTTAAGCAAAAATTTGCCGCATATAAAAATGAATTGGCAGAAAGTAAATTGGCTTTAACTAATTATATTGCCATGTTGCCTAATAGTTCTTCAATCAAAATAGGACTTCTTAATTTGATTAATGAAAGTAAAGAAACCATTTTGAATTATCTAGAGAATCATTTATCTGCCGGTGCCATCGATGTTAATATTATGACCAAGGTCGATAAAGATAATTTTGATAAAGACGAACAATTACCAACAGAATTTAACGATGCGCATGCTTCATTACGTGGATTTGCTAATAGTAAAGTGAATTCATCAGTGGTACTTTCTGCGGGGATGAATCCAAGGTTGTACAGTTATTTTGAGAATTTTGATTGTTTCTTTCCAGATGAAAACAACCTACTGCAAAAGAAAATTATCCTGAAAGTAAGCGATTTTCGTTCGGCGATGATTCAAGGGAATTTCTTAGCCAAAAAAGGACTTTGGGTATCTGAATACCGTATCGAGTCAGGATTGAACTGTGGTGGACATGCTTTTGCTACCGAAGGGCTTTTATTAGGACCTATTTTGGAGGAATTCAAAGCTAAGAAAGAGCAATTAATCAATTCAGCTCATGAGTTGATGGTAAAGGCTTTAACAGCCAAAGGAAAAATAGTTCCTGAAAGTCCATTAGCATTACAAATTACAGCACAGGGAGGTGTAGGTACGGCTCAAGAACACGAATTTTTGTTACACCAATACGAGTTAGATTCGATTGGATGGGGATCTCCGTTCTTACTTGTTCCTGAAGCCACTTCGACGGATTTGAACACTCGTAAGTTATTGGCCAAAGCTAAAGAAGATGATTTTTACCTTAGTGGCATTTCGCCTTTAGGAATTCCTTTTAATGCGGTAAAAGGGACCACTAATGAATTTTTAAAATTGCAAAGAATTGAAGCCAATGTACCTGGTAGCTCTTGTCCAAAGAAATTTTTAGCCTTGAGTAAAGAGTATGGAGCTAAAGGAATGTGTTCAGCATCTAAGAAATACCAAGATTTAAAATTGGAAAGTTTAGAAGCTGAAAAAGAAAGCCTTTCTTTAGAAAATTATGAAAAAAGAAAGTTTGCAATTACTGATAAATCATGTCTTTGTGTAGGATTAGCAAATGCTTCCTATCTTGAAAATGGGATTGCTATTAAAGGACAAAATCAAGGAGTAGTGGTTTGCCCTGGACCTAATTTGGCATATTTTAACAAGGAAGTTTCTTTGTTAGAAATGGTGCAACATATTTATGGAAACGCATCGGTTTTGACTGTTCCAAATCGCCCTAATTTATTTGTAAACGAGCTAAAAATGTATGTTGATTATTTGAAAAATGAAATTTCAAATTTTTCAGAGAATCTTTCAGAAGGACAAATTAAAAAATGGAAAACCTTTAAAAATAATTTATTCGAAGGAATAAAATACTACCAAGAGTTGTTTAGTGATACTAC
>JAHEBK010000107.1 GCA_024642295.1 Flavobacterium sp.
TCCTCATCATTCGATGAAAGAATTAAATAAAGTGTCAAACTTTTTAGAATATTATGATTTTTTTTTAGAATTGGCAGATCGCTATCAAGATAAATTGCAAATTGCATTTAAACCGCATCCATTATTGAGAATAAAATTAGAAAAGGATCCTGATTGGGGAAAAGACAAAACAGATTCCTATTATGAAAGATGGGAAACAATTCAAAACGGACAATATGAAAATGCGGGTTATGAAGACCTTTTTTTAACATCAGATGCACTGATTCATGACTGTGGGTCCTTTATGTCTGAGTATCTAGTGACAGGAAACCCCTCTCTTTTTATGGTTAGAAATGAGTTGGTTATGGAAGAATGGAGTGAGTTTGGAGAGCAAGCTGTTGCGATGCATTATCAATCTCGTAGTAGGAATGATGTGGAAGATTTTATTAAAAATGTTGTCCTTGGTGAAAAAGATTGGATGAAGGAAAAACGAAATGCATTTGTTCAAGATGTATTACTACCTAAAAATAAATTAACGGCATCTGAAAATATTTTGAGAAATTTAGAAAGTGAATTATTTGAATGAAATAAATCTGTTTTTTTAAATATTTTGTAATAAAAAAAATAATAATAAATGAACATAGCTGTCATCTTAGCAGGAGGAGTAGGAACTAGATTGGGAATGTCATTGCCCAAACAATTCTTCAAAGTTGCAGGTAAAATGGTAATCGAGCATGCAGTTGATGTTTTTGAGAAAAATAATCTCATTGATGAAATTGCAATTGTTATTAATAGCCATTATGTTTTTTTGGTTGAAGAAATGATTATTAAAAACGGATGGCAAAAAGTGAAACGAATTTTGGAAGGTGGTGAAGAACGCTATCATTCTAGTTTAGCTGCAATTAATGCCTATCATGATTATAAAGATTCTAATTTGATTTTCCATGATGCCGCTCGTCCATTACTCAGCCAAAAAATTGTCAATGAAGTAATAGGAGCAATGGATCATTTTAATGCTGTAGATGTTGCAATTAATTCAGCAGATACTATTATTGAAGTGGACAATGATATTATTACTGCTATTCCTGATAGAGCAAAAATGAGGAGAGGACAAACACCTCAAAGTTTTAAACAACATTTGATTTCAAAAGCTTATGAAATTGCCTTACGAGATAAAAATTTTAAAGCAACTGATGATTGTGGGATTGTTAGAAAATATTTGCCTGATGAGAAAATATTTGTAGTAGCTGGTGAGGAAGTAAATATGAAATTAACCTATCTGGAAGACACGTACATTTTGGATAAACTTTTTCAATTGCGTTCTGCAGAAATACAGAATTTTAAATTATCGAGGGAGACTCTTGAAGGTAAAGTGATGATTGTATTTGGCGGAACTTATGGAATTGGTAAAAGTATAGTGGAACTTGCAATTTTAAACGGAATCAAGGTGTATAATTTTTCACGTTCAATCAATAGTATTGATGTGTCTTGTAAGGAAGACGTGGATAAAGCGCTTGAAAGCGTTTTCCAAATTGAAAAAAAGATTGACTTTATTGTGAATACAGCAGCTATACTCCATAAAGAACCTTTGGAATCAATGGGTTATGATGCTATTTGCAAATCAATTAATATCAATTATTTAGGAATGATTAATGTTTCCTTATCATCTTTGCCTTATTTGAAAAAGTCAAAAGGACATATTTTATTTTTTACATCAAGTTCTTATACAAGAGGTAGAGCATTTTATAGTGTTTATTCTTCTACAAAAGCCGCTACAGTCAATTTTGTTCAAGCTATATCACAAGAATGGGAATCTTTTGGAATAAAAGTAAACTGCATCAATCCAGAACGGACTCAAACTCCAATGAGAATTAAAAATTTCGGAAATGAAGCGGAGGATACTTTATTAAAACCCGAAGCAGTTGCTTTGAGATGTATGCAAACATTGCAATCAAATTATACAGGTCAAGTTATTGATGTTAGGCTATTTGAAGAATAATTTCCTAATAAAATTCTTTAAAAAAAATAAAAATGAACGAAAGAAAAAATTGTAAATTTTAATTTTTATAAATGCAAAATGACTCACTAAAGTCAACAGCTACTAAAGGAATCGTTTGGTCAGCGGTTGATAAATTTACTGTTCAATTAGGACAATTCGTGGTGAGTATACTTCTTGCTCGAATTTTGTTGCCAGAAGATTTTGGGTTGATCGGAATGTTGAGCATTTTTATTGCACTATCCCAGACTTTTATAGAAAGTGGTTTAGGTTCGGGTTTAATTCAACGTCAAGAAAGGTTTGAAATTGACTTTTCAACCTTATTTGTCTTTAATTTAGTTTCGAGTAGTTTTTTTTATTTGATACTATTTTTCGCAGCACCTTTTATTTCCGCTTTTTTTGAGCAACCTCAATTAACACAATTAGTAAGAGTCTTAGGTTTAACTTTGTTTTTAAATGCTTTCTCAATTGTTCAACGAACAAAATTAACCATTGCTATTGATTTTAAATCCATAGCCAAAAGTAATGTTGTTGGAGTGATTACAGGTGGATTGTTTGGTGTACTAGCTGCTATTAATGGATATGGTGTTTGGTCCTTGGTGATTCAAATGCTCACTGGGTCTTTCGCTTCGTCCTTATCGTTATGGCTTTTAAGTAAATGGAGACCTTCTTTTTCTTTTTCAAATAAATCGTTTGAGTCGTTATTTAGTTATGGGTCAAAATTGTTAATTGCGGGTCTGTATGCTCAAATTTTAAATAACGTTTATAACATTTTTATAGGGAAATTTTACCCTACAGCTTCATTGGGTTATTATAATAGGGCTAAGAATTTTGCAGACATTTCTGCGGGTGTTATTACAAGTGTATTGCTTCAAGCTACGTTCCCAATTCTCGCATCAGTACAACATAATAAAGAGAAATTAGTCTCAATTTATAGTCGAACAATTCGCATGTCAGCGTTTATTATTATTCCGATTATGACGCTTATCGCTTTATTGGCAAAACCAATTGTTATATTGTTACTTACAGAAAAATGGATTTCTGTAATTCCTCTTTTACAATGGATTGTTTTTTCACGTGTTTTTATGCCAATGAGTGCTATTAATTTGAATTTACTAAATGCCGTTGGGCGTTCGGATTTATATTTAAAAGTAGATTTATCTAAATTACCATTCACAATACTTGCCATGGCAATTACAATTCCTTTAGGGGTAAAGGCAATGATTATAGGACATGTGGTTACCTCGGCACTCTTTTTTTTAATAAATGCGTATCTACCTGGGAAGTTTTATGGTTATGGAGCAATTGCTCAATTAAAAGATATGTTGCCTATTATAGTTGCTACCATTGGAATGACAATTTCGGTAGTTATGGTTACTTATTTTACAGACAATTTATGGTCGCAATTATTTGTTGGTGGCCTTTTAGGTTCGGTAATCTACTTGTTGATTTGTAGGTTGTTAAAGTTAGATGAGATTACTGAAGTTAGAAGTTTACTTTTTAAAGTATTTTATAAATTAGGTTTTTAATTCTTTTGGAAAATTGAATCGATTATTATTGAATATTTTTCTGCTTCTTTAGCATCTACATGATCATCGTTATTAAAATCTTCAAGATTAAAAAGTGAGTGGTTCTCAAAATCAAAACTTAGCATCAACTTTATATTGAAATATGTTTTGAATAGTGAATAGTTTGATGTATGAACAATCAATAATTTCAACAAGGATAAAAAAATAACTAAATTGTATCTATTTTTAGCTTCAAAAGGGTGATTTTTTAATTATAAATAATTTATCGTTTCACTTCGTACACTTTAACGTTCAATGTTACTTTATCTAAATTCGCTCTAGCTTTTATTCCAGATCCTTCAAATTGATAGCCTTTAAAATTGTAATAAATAGGTTTTGAAAAAATTAATTTTTCATTTTCTTTTGGAGTATAAATATGGTAATCACTTAAATTATCAAATGGATAAATAGAGCCATAGGTACAGATGTATTTTTTGGCATGAATTGGATTTCCTTTAGAGAAATAGTCGTCAAGAAGTGGGTCAACAAGGTTTTTAGAATACTCATTTATTAAATGAAACTGAACGTTTTCATTTGAATTATAATAACTCCAAATCACATCTTTAGGGTAAAAATAAGTTTTATATTCTGAAATTATATTGTGAAAATTGAATAAAAACAAGAGGCTAAAACCATATA
The DNA here is from genome assembly GCA_024642295.1 of Flavobacterium sp. GTDB lineage: Bacteria > Bacteroidota > Bacteroidia > Flavobacteriales > Flavobacteriaceae > Flavobacterium. The sequence continues at coordinate 4,183 of JAHEBK010000107.1, forward strand.
AAATATAATATTTATAATGATTTTTAGTCCTGTAATGAGTAAATAGGTATTGTAATGAACTGATTGAAAATAGAATAATAAAAGGGATGAACTGCTTTAATAAACGGGCATACCACACTACTTTATGAAAATAAAATCCTAATATAGAGTAACTGATAAATATTAAAAAAAGGATGATGAATATAATTTGTAAATCATTAATTTTTTTTAGTTTAAAGTATTTGATAACAATTTGAATACAAAATAAAATAAGTCCAATGATAATAAATATTCCAGTGAATCTTTCAACTTCAATTAAATATTTGAATAAAAATGAAAAGCATTCTTCAAATGAACCTTGAATTATAGTTTTGGATAAAACGATGGATTCTTTAATAAAGGATTTATTTACAGTTTGCGCTAAAAGTTCAAAAAACAATAAACACAAAATACTACCGAAAGTAAAAGATGTTAATTGTTTTACAAGCATTATTAAATTATCTTTTTTTAGCGATATTAAAAAATAACTTATTGGAATGGCTAGAAAAAGCATAATGTAACCTGGATAGCAGCAATACCCAAAAAAAGCGATAAAACCGTAATAGAAGAAGTTTTTTAAGCGAAGATAGTTTTGGTTTTTTATGTCTAATATTTTATAAAAGATGAAATATAAAATAAGTAAACTTAAATCATAAGGTTCTGAATGTCTTAAAGAAATATAAGAGGCAACTAAAGTTGAAAAAACAAGAACGCTAAATAAACTTAATGTTTTGTTTTTTAAAAATCGAAAAGAAAATCGGTAATGAATAATTAAAATGAGAGAGAAAATTAGAATATTAAAAAAAAATAAAAGAAATGAATTTCTAATTTCATATTGTTTATAATCTAATATAATTGATGAAATGTATTGAAGTATATTAGGGATGATTTTTACAAGAGCCTCAGCTGGTCTCCCATTGACAGTATATAGTAGTTCTATTGATTTATAAAAATTAAATTGAGATAACTGTTTTAATATTTCTCCAGAAGTAAAATAGCGCATTTCATCAGGAGTGTTGAAAAAACCTTTGTTTATTAATGTAATTTTAAAAATACTAACTAAAATAATAAGCCCCAAAAATAGATTTTTAGGTTGTAATTGTTTTTTGAGATTCATTTTAATCCATATTTAAAAATACAATAGATAGCCCAAACCCCATCTTTCCAACCAATTTTTTTACCCTCTTCATAAGTACGTCCATAATAAGAAATACCTACTTCATATATTCTAATGTTTTTTATTTTACTTATTTTTGAAGTAACTTCTGGCTCGAAACCAAATCGCTTTTCTTTTAATTCTATGTTTTTTATAATTTCACTTCTGAATAGTTTGTAACAGGTTTCCATATCAGTTAAGTTTAGATTAGTGAACATGTTTGATAGGAATGTTAGAAATTTATTACCTATAGTGTGCCAGAAAAATAATATACGATGTGGTTTTCCTCCAATGAATCGAGAGCCGTATACAACATCTGCATGACCATTAATTATAGGACTCAGTAAAAGGTTATATTCTTTAGGGTCGTATTCTAAATCTGCATCTTGTATGACGATAAAATCACCATTTGCGTGTTTAATACCGGTGTGAATGGCTGCACCTTTTCCTTGATTTACGTTATGACTGTTATAATTGATTGTTATATTAGGGTTTTCAGTTATGAATTTTTTTATAACATCCTCTGTTTTATCTGTTGAGCAATCATTTATGATAACAATTTCTTTTTCGATAGAATCAATAAGTGAGATACTATTAATTTTATCTAGGATCAAATGAATTGTTTTTTCTTCGTTAAAAGCAGGAATTATTATCGATAGTAAAGACATTATAATTTTACTTGTTTGCGGTTAGATTTTTAAATGTTTTTTAGTGTTTTGATAAATTTTATTTCAAACTTTTTTTCCAAGTAGTTAAATATTTCTCGGCGATTTTTTTATAATTGTGTTCCTTTTCAATAAAGGCTCTAGCTCGTTTGCCCATGGCTATAAGTTCATCAGGATTATCGATTAAGAAAGACAATTCATTTACCAAATAATCAACATCAGGTTGGGCAGCTATACAAACTCTTTCTGATAAATTA
>JAHEBK010000108.1 GCA_024642295.1 Flavobacterium sp.
CATCAGTTCCTGTTCTTGATGAGCCAATATACCCCACTCTTGTGTAAGTAGTAGCTGCAGTAGCATTATAAGGGACTAAAGTATAGTTCAATGTTTCCACATTCATCGTGAAAGTGTAATAACCCGCAGTTGTGATTTGGAAACTATCAGGATCAGCATCTGCTTCCGTAGGTCTAGCAACAAGTTTTCCACCTGCTCCTTTTCCGTACATAGGTGCCCATTTTCCTAAAGTCGAAATCAATTTAAAATAACCCGCTTTGAAATAACCAGTGAATTTGTATTCTTTGCTGTTTGTTCCACCTCTAAAAAGGGGTTGGTTTCCTTTGTTATTATCCCAGCCAGCTACGGTTGCATCCCCTACAAAATACCAATCGGTAAAGGGATAAGCAACTAATCCAGTATAAGCATTAATGCTAATCGTATAGGGAGTTTGCGACGTTTTTACTAATACTCCTGAAAGACTAGATTTAATTTTAATGTCGAATAGTGTAGGAGTTCCTGTTACTGCACCAAGTTCAATTGCAGCTTGGTTTAAAGTTTTCACAGTTATGGAAGCTTCGGTTGCATCACTAGTTGTTGCTAGGATTTGTGGATTGGTAAAATCACCTCCTTTTACATCCATCATTAAAGTATAAGTAGCGACAACATTATGAGTAAATTCAGCAGCTGACCATACAAATTTATCAGCTTCGGTTGTGCTGTTTTCTTCTTTAAGGACAAAAACTTTTCCGCTCGTAGGAGCTGTTATTTCAGGAATCGTTAAGCCTTCAATTACGGGTCTATTATCCACTGGATCAGAAGTACAAGATACGACTGATAGTGTGCTGATAAAAGCGATTAGTATTTTAGTTATATTTTTCAATGTGATAGGTTTTTAGTTAAGAAATTAGTTTAGTATCCTGTGTTTTGTTTCAACGTAGGATTTGCTTGAATTGCAGTTGATGGAATTGGCATTAAATCTCTATAATTTTCTGTTGATGCACCATTTTGAGTTCCACCTTTCCATTGCCAAATTTTACTTCCTCCAGAGAATTTTCCAAAACGAATTAAATCAGTTCTTCTATGGCATTCCCAGAACAATTCACGTCCTCTTTCGGCTAAAATAAAATCAAGGTTTAAGTCAGATTGTGATACAATAGTTGCACCAGCTCTAGTTCTAATTTTGTTAATATAACCTAAAGCCGTACTAATATTTCCATCAGCGGCGCCTCTTAAGGTGGCTTCAGCATACATTAAATAAGCATCAGCAATTCTAAATACTGGGAAATCTGTATCAGGAATATCATTTCGTTGTGCAGCACTTCCATCTGCATTTACATTAGTATATTTTTTAACTGCATATCCATTGGTAAACGTTCCTACGTTAGCAATATCAAGTGTTTGTCCGTCCGTATGAAAATTTCCTCTTTTATCTCCTGTAGCGGTTGCATCAGGGAATAATTGAACAAATTCTTTTCTAGTACGGATACCTTGCCATCCACCATTCATTCCTTGGGCAGCGGCATCCATGCTTCCACCAATTGAAGCGTGAAGAATAAAACTCATTCCACCTCCAGTAGCTCTAATAGCATTACCATCACTTACTATTGGAAAAATTGTTTCTACTTGAGCTCCATTTCTATTATTGTCAGCAGAGAATAAGTAGCGATATGGTACATTGGCAAATGTATATCCTGAATTATTGATGATATCGGCAGATAATTTAACAGCATCGTTATTTCTTTCAGTTCCCGTATATACTTTAGCATTCAAATAAATTTGTGCCAATAAGAATTTTGCAGCAGCTTTATCTACTCTTCCATACTCATTTGTTTTTGAAGGAGCTAAACTGTTGTCTAAATCTTTTAGTTCAGATTCAACATAAGCAAAAACTTCTGCTCTTGATTTTTGTACTGGGTAATAAAAGCCTACTGGATCATTTTCGGTTGTGATAGGCACATTTCCAAATAAATCCATCAATTGCGTGTAAGAGAAGGCTCTTAAGAAACGAGCTTCGGCTCTAAAAGTGGCAATTTGTGTTTTTAAAGCTGAATCAACTCCTCTGGAGGTTAGTTTATCGTTTGTTGTTTGTCTTAAAAACTCATTCGAAAGACTAATTTGATAGAAAGCTCTAGAGTAAACACCATATAAAAACTCATTATTAGGAGACCATTTTTGAGTGTTTAAGGTTGGTAAAGTTCCATCAGCCCAGGCAATAATGGCTTCGTCAGTAGTGAATTCTTGCATAACAAATAGCAAACGCAAATAGCTACTAAAGTCACCACCAATACCAGTTATATCAGCACTTCCATCACCATCATTACCTCCAACATAAAGTCCAGAATACATTTTTGCTAATACTTGCTTATATGAATTTGGGTTTTCAAAAAACGTTTCAGATAAGAATTCGTCATCATCTGTTGGGATTACTTCCAAGTCATTAGTACATGAAGTAAGGCTCATATTCAAACCTAGAATTAATAGGAGTAAATAAGATATATATTTAAATGAATTTTTCATTTTATTTATTTTTTTAAATTAGAAAATCAATGTATTTATTTTTAGAAATTGGCATTTACACCAAACAAATACGTTCTTGCTCTAGGATAGATGTTGCCATCAATACCGTTGAATTTTTCAGGATCTAATCCGTTGTATTTTGTGATAGTCAATACATTTTGAATCCCTGCTGAAAAACGAAGTGTAAAGGATTTAGTCACTGATTTGTCAAGAGTATATCCTAAATTGATATTATCTAGTTTGATAAAAGAAGCATCTTTTACAAAATAATCTGAGAACGCTCTTTGTGTACCGTTGTCTTCAAATGTGAATCCAGTATTGTAATAATCAGTCGAGATATTTGATAAATCTGTATCTCTTCTTAAAGCTGCATCTAAATATCCTTTATCAGAACTCACATTGTCATAAATATAGTTTCCTAAACTTGCTCTCCAACTCATTGTGAAGTCAAAGTTTTTATAATTGGTTGTGCTAAACAATCCAAAACTGTAATCAGCAGCAGGTTTCTTAAATCTGTAACGATCTAAAATATCAATTAAACCGTCATTGTTTCGGTCTACATAAGCACCTTGTATAGGTTTTTTGTTCGCATCATACAATTGTTCGTACACAAAAAAGGAGTTTGGAGCATATCCTACAGAGTTAATCTGGATTTGATTATTACTTCCACCAGTAATGTTACCTGTAGTATACCCTTGGAAACCAGGAACAGTAATACCTAATTCAGAAACTTCTTGTTTGATGTAAGTTGCATTAAAGGCCAGATTCCATTTTAACTTATCGTTTTTGATTAAATCAGATTCAATACTAAATTCAACACCATTAGTATTTACACTTCCAATATTAGCAAAACCTGAGTTTCTTAAGTTGGCACCATCAGGATATGCGATGAAAGCCAAAAGGTCGTTTGATTTTTTATTAAAATAGTTTAAGGAACCATTGATTTTATTATCAAATAAACCATAGTCTAAACCTATGTTTGTTTCTGTGATTTCTTCCCATTTGATATTTTCATTATATCCTTCAACACGTGCAACAGGGTAGATTGTATTTCCAAAGATGTACTGTGAATTAATAGTACCCAATGTTACTCTTCTTAAATAATCGTAGGATGCCGAGATGTCTTGTTGGCCTGTTTGCCCGTATCCAACACGAAGTTTAAGATTCGAGATAGTATTGTTGTCTTTCAAAAAATTTTCTTCTGAAAGATTCCAAGCAAAAGCACCTCCGGCAAAGTTTGCCCATCTGTTTTCTTCTGAGAAGCGAGAGGAACCATCTCTTCTGTAATTGACAGTCAATAAATATTTACTATCAAAATTCAAGATTAAACGACCAAAGTAGGATTGTAAGTTGATGTCAGCATCAGTTTCTACATCCTCTAGCGGATTAGGTTCAACTGTTTGTCCTGATTTGTAACCCACCCTTTGAAACAACTGATAGTTATATCCAGCAGTAGCATCTAATTTTAATTTAGGTGTTAAGTCTTTCGTATAATTAAAATAAGTATTTAAGTTTTTATTTTGTCTCGCATCTGTAAAGAATGTGTGTCCACCAAGGTTCTTCCAGTTAGGTTCACTAAAGTTAGTTGGTTGAAATCCTGTAATACTTTCAGTACTTACATTTGTATATCCACTACCATCATATCTGTCAATACCAAGTTCTGTTATTAAACGCAAATCTTCTAAGAAGTGAAATTTATAATCCAAACGTACATTCCCCCATTTCCTTGTTGAGGTAGCTCTGTTGTCTGTTTGATTTAACAATGCAACGGGATTTTTAGCAGCTAATAAGTTTACGTTTCCGTTTGACTCTAACCATTCAAAATAACCTCCATAGCGAGAACCTGCAATAGATATTGGTTGCGTTGGGTCAAATCCTATAGCGCTACCAATTACTCTTCCTTCATCTTGAAATCTATTTTTACTAAAAGATAAGTTTCCACTAATATCAATTCGTAAGTGATTATCAAATAATACAGGATTCAAAGAAAGCGAAGTTGTTGTTCTTTCAAAACTAGTATTTTTCAAAATCCCAGGATTTGTAGTGTTTCCTACAGATATTCTTGCAGGAACTTTATCAAATAAAGCACCACTAGCTGATATGTTATTATTAGTTGTGATAACAGTTTGAAAGATTTCATCTTGCCAATTAGTGTTAGCATTTCCTAATTTGGCAATTTTAGCTGGAGTTCCTTTTTCCTTTACCAAGGCACGAAATTGCTCTGCACTTAAAACATCAACAGTATTAGCAACAGTATTGATTCCTGTTTGGGAACTAAACGAAACTTTAATTGCTCCTTTAGAACCTTTTTTGGTAGTGATTACAATCACACCATTGGCTGCTCTAGAACCGTAAATTGCTGCTGCTGATGCGTCTTTTAAAACCGTAAATGATTCAATATCATTAGGGTCAATTGTTGAAAGTATACTAGTAGCTCCATTTGGAGTAGCATTACTCAATGGCAATCCGTCTAAGATGATTAATGGATCATTAGAGGCATTCAGTGATGACCCTCCACGAATTCGAATGTCTGCTTTGGCACCTGGTGCTCCACCTCCTGTTACATTTACCCCAGAAATACGCCCATTGATCAAATTTTCGGCAGTTACATTTTGTCCTTTGTTAAAGTCTTTAGCAGAAATAGAGGAAACAGAACCTGTTGCATCTTTTTTCTTTACGGTTCCATAACCAACTTGTACAACAACTTCTTTCAGTTGATTGGAATCTTCAATAAGGATTACTTTAATATTTTGTCCTGCTTTAATCTCTTTGGTTCCAAAACCAATAAAAGAGATGGTTAATATTGGTGATTTTACGGATGATACAGGTAACGTAAACGCCCCGTTGATATCTGCAATGGTTCCAATATTGGTTCCTTTAAGGGCAATACTAGCTCCAATTAAGGGCTCTCCCTTTTCGTCTTGAACGACGCCCGTGGCCACTTTAACTGTATTTTGGGCTACTACAGTTGGCATAATAAATAGGATGCTGCATAATAATAAAATGCTAAACATACTTTTTTTCATTTTTACCATAATTTTGGTTTTTTTGGTTATTAGTTTAATTAGTTTTAGAAAATGTATTTTATTGAAATCTCTTGTTGTGATTGCTTATACAATTTCCTTTATGTAAAATTAGAGTCTTTAAAACCGCACTATTTTTATAACTTAAAAAATGTAGTGATTTAAAAGGTTTTTTGTCTCGTAATCGGTTGCTAAATAAGGGTTTGTTGTTTTTTAGTTATTTAAAAAAAGTAGTGCTGATGTAGTAGAAAATAGTTGTTTTTACTTTGAAAAATACAGACTTTGTTCTTATTTGAATACTGAAAAACGTTTTTAAGTTTTCTATTCATAAAAAATAAAGTGTGGTATCTTTTTTTTGGTTCACGTATTAAAATTCGACTACTTAAGATACAACTTTTTATTGAATTTAACAGTGTGATTTCCTTGTAATCATTAGCAACTTTTTACAATTAAATCATTTCATTTCAATCACACTGATTGCATAACCTCCACCTGGAGCAGCTAACTGTGCTACTTTGGATTTGCTTGTTACCTTTATTTTACGAATGGTGTACGCTTGAGGATTTGTTTTGTAATGTGCATCTTTTGCATCAGCATAAATTGTAGCTTCGTATTTTTTACCTTTTTCCAGAAAGTCAAAATTAATTGTTGAAATATGTGGGGTTTCTCCATTGGCATTTCCTATAAACCAATTGTTCGTTCCTTTGGCTTTTCTGGCTACAGTTACATATTGTCC
>JAHEBK010000109.1 GCA_024642295.1 Flavobacterium sp.
GATTGATAAATGGTACCCAATTCTTGAATATTCATTTGGAATCCACCATCACCAATAACGGCAACAACTTCACGATTCGGCATTCCCATTTTAGCTCCAATAGCCGCTGGTAAAGCAAATCCCATCGTTCCTAATCCACCTGAGTTAATCATACTCTTTGATGAATTAAACTTTGCATAACGACATGCAAACATTTGGTGTTGCCCAACATCAGGAACAATTATCGCATCATTATTAGAGTGCTTGTTGATCATTTCAATAGTTTCTCCCATCGAAATTCCTTTACCATTCGAAGGTGCTAACTCTTCGTTAATAACACAATCCAATTCCGTTTGATAATGTTTCTTAAACTCATCATGCCAAGCATCATGAGAATTTTTATTAATCAAAGGCAATATCGCTGCCAATGCATCTTTAACATTTGCTAATACTGCTACTTCTGTTTTTACGTTTTTATCAACTTCTGCAGGATCAATTTCGAAATGAATTACTTTGGCTTGTTTTGCATACGTCGCTAAGTTCCCCGTTACACGGTCATCAAAACGCATTCCTAAAGCGATTAACACATCACATTCATTAGTCAAAACATTAGGTCCGTAGTTACCGTGCATACCAACCATTCCTACATTTAAAGGATGCTCTGTAGGCAAGGCTGAAAGTCCTAAAATAGTCCAAGCAGCAGGAATCCCTGACTTTTCGATAAAGGCTTTTAATTCAGCTTCTGCTTCACTCAAAATAATTCCTTGCCCAAAAACAATCATTGGTTTTTTGGCTTGGTTGATTATTGCAGCAGCTGCCTCAACTTCCGATAATTTCAATTTAGGAACAGGATTATAACTTCTTATCTTTTTGCATTTTTCATAGCTAAAATCCAAGGTGTCAAACTGAGCATTTTTTGTGATATCAATTAAAACTGGACCTGGACGACCTGATTTTGCTATATAAAAAGCTTTCGCTAAAATTTCTGGAATTTCATCTGCTTCTGTAATTTGGTAATTCCACTTCGTTACTGGAGTCGAAATTCCAATAATATCTGTTTCTTGAAAAGCATCTGAACCTAATAAATGTTTTCCAACTTGACCTGTAATACATACTAAAGGCGTTGAATCGATTTGAGCATCTGCAATACCCGTTACCAAGTTTGTTGCTCCTGGACCTGAAGTAGCAATTGCGACCCCAACTTTACCAGTAGCTCTAGCAAATCCTTGTGCAGCATGAGCAGCCCCTTGTTCGTGGCGTACTAATACGTGATGCAATTGATCTCTAAATTTATACAACTCATCGTAAACTGGCATGATGGCACCTCCTGGATATCCATAAACCAAATCTACTCCTTCGGCTAATAAGCATCTGATAACTGCTTCTGCTCCTGATATTTTCATAGTCTATTATTTTCCCACCACGACGCTCCCGAAAGGGGGAGGAAGTCTAAAGGGGTATATTGTTTTTATTTTTCTTATCCACCTTCCTAATTGTATTCCCCCTTCGGGGGTTAGGGGGATTATTTATCTGTAACACATCCTTCGGATGCACTAGATACTGAACGCATGTATTTCAATAAAACTCCTTGTTTGATTTCTGATACTGGCTGTTTCCAAGCTGCTTTTCGTTTAGCATACTCTTCATCAGAGATTTTCATATTGATGGTATTATTTACCGCATCAATAGTAATTACATCGCCGTTTTCGATTAATGCAATTCCACCACCTTCATAAGCTTCTGGAGTAACGTGTCCAACCACGAAGCCGTGCGAACCACCTGAGAAACGTCCGTCAGTTATCAAAGCAACTGTATTTCCTAAACCTGCTCCCATGATTGCCGATGTTGGTTTCAACATTTCTGACATTCCAGGACCTCCTTTTGGTCCACAGTAGCGAATAATTACTACGTTTCCTGGTTTTACCTCTCCAGCCTGGATACCTTTAATTACTTGTTTTTCACCTTCAAAGACTACAGCTGTACCTTCAAAAAATTCACCTTCTTTACCAGAAATTTTAGCAACACAACCTTCTGAAGCGATGTTTCCGTAAAGAATTTGAATATTTCCAGTTGCTTTTAATGCTTTTTGGATTTCAAAAATTACTTCTTGACCATCGTGTAAATCTGCTACTGAAGCTAAGTTTTCAGCAATTGTTTTTCCTGTTACAGTTAAACAATCTCCGTGTAGCAAACCTTCTTTTAATAAATATTTCATAACTGCAGGAACTCCACCTACATTATGTAAATCTTCCATCAAGTATTTCCCACTTGGTTTCAAGTCGGCTAATAATGGTGTTTTATCACTAATATCTTGAAAATCTTTTAATGTTAATTCAATCCCTACTGAATGTGCCATAGCAATTAAGTGCATTACCGCATTGGTAGAACCACCTAAAACTGCTACAATCGTAATTGCATTTTCAAAAGCCTTACGAGTCATAATATCTCTTGGCTTGATGTCTTTCTCTAATAATATTCTGATTGCTTTACCAGCATCCAAACATTCTTGTTTCTTTTCTGGACTCAATGCAGGATTAGAAGAACTATAAGGCAAACTCATTCCTAAAGCTTCAATTGCTGATGACATGGTGTTCGCCGTGTACATTCCGCCACAAGCTCCAGCACCAGGACAAGCATTTTGAATTACTCCTTTAAAATCTTCAGGAGTAATGGTGTTTTTTATTTTCTTTCCTAATGCTTCAAAAGCAGAAACGATGTTCAAATCCTCTCCTTTCCATTTTCCTGGATGAATAGACCCACCATAAACCATAATAGACGGACGGTTAACTCTACCCATAGCCATTAATGCTCCTGGCATATTTTTATCACAACCTGGAACAGCAATCATACCATCGTACCATTGCGCTCCCATAACTGTTTCAATAGAATCAGCAATTACATCACGAGAAACTAATGAAAAACGCATTCCATCGTTACCATTAGAAATACCATCACTTACACCAATCGTGTTAAAGATCAAACCAACTAAATCTTCTTTCCAGACACCTGTTTTAATATCTTTAGCCAAATCATTTAAGTGCATGTTACAAGGATTTCCATCGTAACCCATACTAACAATACCAACTTGTGCTTTCTTTAAATCTTCTTCAGTTAATCCAAGAGCATATAACATGGCTTGAGAAGCTGGTTGTGTTTCGTCTTGAGTGATTGTTTTGCTGTATTTATTTAATTCCATTATGATATATTTGTTGTCTTTTTTATATTTTTTATACTATTGTCGATCTACCTATACTTACATTGTCATTATTGAAGTATAATAAATCTTCTCTATCCAAAATAAAATTGATAATAAACTCACCAATTTCATTTGTTCCAAATTTTGATTCGGGATTCAAATCTTGAGTGACGACTTTTAATTGGACGGCTTTTTCAATTCCATCATAAATCTTTTTGGCTTCTTCATGCAATCCAAAATGTTCTAACATCATGGCTGCTGATAAAATAGAACCAAATGGATTGGCAATATTCTGTCCTTTTACCTTTGAATATGTTCCGTGGATCGGTTCAAATAACGCATGCTTATCTCCTAACGAAGCGGATGCTAAAACACCAATTGAACCTGTCAAAACACTAGCTTCATCTGTTAAAATATCACCAAATAAATTTGCAGTCAAGACAACATCAAATCTTTGAGGTTGCATCACTAAATATCTGGCAGCATGATCTACTAATAAAAATTCTAATTCCACTTCTGGATAATCCTTACTAATTTTCGTCACCACTTTGCGCCATAACCTAGAAGTTTCAAGAACATTAGCCTTATCAACCAAGGTAACTTTTTTTCTTCTATTTTGAGCTGCTGCAAAAGCCATACGAGATATTCTTACAATCTCTTCTTCAGAATAAGAACATAAATCAGTTGCTAATGTCCCTTCTTCATTTAATGTCTTTTCACCAAAATACAAACCTCCTGTCAACTCTCGATAAAAAACCATATCTGTTCCTTCTAGAAGTTCCCTTTTCAACGGAGAAGCTTCTAATAATTCTTTATATGGTTTTATAGGACGAATATTGGCATACAAGCCCAATTCTTTTCTTAATTGCAAAAGTCCTTGTTCAGGACGAATTTTAGCTTCAGGGTCATTATCGTATTTAGGATCACCAATAGCACCAAACAAAACCGCATCCGTATTCAAACATAAATTCAATGTTTGATCTGGAAGTGGTTTCCCTGTCTTTTCTATGGCTGTAGCACCTATAAATGCATCTTCAAAAATAAACTCATGCTCAAAGACTGTACTAATAGCGTACAAAGCTTTTTTTGCCTGCATTATTACTTCAGGACCTATACCGTCTCCTGAAAGTACCGCTATTTTTAAATTCATGATTTTTATTAATTTCTAATTAAATCGCCTTTCAAGTTTGAAGCTTCAATGATTTGATGAATATCATCATCCATTACTTCTTTTTTAATATCTGCAAATTTCAAAAACTCAACATAGACAATGTCCAATTGTACTTTTGTCAATTCGTAACCTACTTTTTTAGCTCTATAGGCCAAAGCTGCTCTACCACTTCTTGCCGTTAATATAATTGATGATTCTGTTACACCAACTTCTAATGGATCCATGATTTCATACGTTTCTCTGTTTTTAATCACACCATCCTGGTGAATACCAGAACTGTGTGCAAAAGCATTCGAACCTACAATTGCTTTATTAGGCTGTACCATCATTCCCATACTATCCGATACCAAATGACTCATTTCATTCAATTGTTTTGTATCAATATCCGTATATAAGTTCAAGTAAGGGTGTTGTTTAAAAATCATCACCACTTCTTCAAGTGCTGTATTTCCTGCACGCTCTCCAATACCATTAATAGTACACTCAATTTGTCTCGCTCCATTCATAGCACCAGCTATTGAATTAGCTGTTGCCATACCTAAATCATTATGACAATGACAAGAAATGGTTACATTCTCAATCCCTTTTACATTTTCTTTTAGGTATTTTATTTTTTCACCGTATTCGTGTGGTAAACAATATCCAGTAGTATCAGGAATATTAAGCACTGTAGCTCCTGACTTAATGACCTCTTCACAGACTCGTGCTAAGAAAGCGTTATCTGTTCTACCTGCATCTTCAGCATAAAATTCTACATCTTCAACATATGTTTTAGCGTGTGCTACAGCTGCTTTTGCTCTAGCAATGATATCTTCCTTAGTTGTATTTAATTTGTAAATAATATGTGAATCAGAAGTACCAATTCCTGTATGAATACGTGGTCTTTTTGCATTTTTAAGTGCTGCACCAGCTACATCAATATCATTTTTCACTGCACGTGTCAAACCACATACGGTTGCATTTTTTACAATTTTACTAATTTCAGAAACAGACAAAAAATCACCAGGACTAGAAACAGGAAATCCAGCTTCGATGATATCAACCCCCATATTATCCAATCGTTCTGCTATAACGAGTTTCTGTTGGGTATCTAATTTACATCCTGGAACTTGTTCACCGTCTCTTAAAGTGGTATCAAAAATTTGAACTTTCTCTCTATTCATTTTAATTTATTTAATGTAATTTCACAACTTCATAACAAATATAAATTTCATTACTTTAATAGAAAACTCAAATTAATGAAATATACTGCTTATAAAGCTTATTAATACTTTATAAAGCTCTGATTAACAAACACTTAAGTACCTGTATTTTACAATGGCTAACCATCAAAAAGATTTCTTATTTGTACTAATAAAATCGCTTTCAAAATCTGAAAAAAGACAATTCAAGATTTTCGCGAGTCGATTGGAAACAAGTTCAAATACAAAATTCATCGAATTATTCAATATTTTAGATAAATCAGAGACTTATGATGAAAAATTAATTTTGAAAAGTGGCATCATCAAAAAGGTGCAATTATCGAACTTAAAATCGTATTTATACAAACAAATATTGGTGAGTATTCGCTTGAATATTCCTAGTCAAAACGTGCGTTATCAATTGAGAGAACAAATTGATTTTGCAACCATTTTATACAACAAAGGACTATACAAACAAAGTTTAAAAATATTAGATAAAACTAAAATTCAGGCGCTAGAAAATGATGAAAAATACATCGCCTTTGAGATCGTTGAATTTGAAAAACTCATCGAGTCACAGTACATCACTCGAAGTATACAAGGGCGTGCTGACGAACTCGTCATTCAAGCAAAAGAGTTGAATTACCGCAATACGATTTCGAGTAAATTATCTAATTTATCGCTT
>JAHEBK010000110.1 GCA_024642295.1 Flavobacterium sp.
AAAGCACTAAGTGGACAAGGCCCACAGGCTCTCAAGGAAGAAGCCTGCCGAAGAACACAATGGCATACTCCCATTCCTCAAATTTTAGCGGCGACTAAGAACGAACAGGTTTCTGGCTACCCAGTTTATGATCGAGAAGTGCTAACTCCTCAACTATTAGAAAACGGGGGTTCTATAACTTTAATAGGTGATGCGGCACATCCTATGAGTCCGTTTAAAGGACAAGGGGCTAATCAAGCCTTGCTCGATGCATTGGCGCTTGCCAGAGGGATTTATAAAGGCTGTTCCCCTAAGTCGCAATGGAGAGAACTGGGAGTGAGGAAAACCGTACTAACCCAGTTTGAAGCAGAAATGCTTGCCCGCAGTGCTATCAAAGTGAAAGATTCAGCAAATGCCGCAGCTTTTTTACATTCTGATATCGTGCTCCATGAGGGTGATGAGCCTAGAGGACGGTTTTTAAAGAAAAAGGATGTTTAGCTAAGATCTAAAACCAGTACTGTTTATTAAAATAAAACCTCCTTTATCCCAAAATGTCAGGATAAAGGAGGTTTTCCTAGTATATATACTCGTTTTTGAAAAGGATTTAAATCTCTAAACTGTCTTTTGGGATGGCATGAAATCCTACCGATTTTACTTTGTTTTCGATTTGGTGAATGTCAATAATTTTGTTTGAATAAATGGTAATTTCTCTAGGGAAAACATGGTTGTTTACCACTACATCAGTAACTCCATCTAAAAGTTGTATTGCTTTTTTTATTTCCTTTAAATCGATATCTTCCGTTGCGTTTGTTCCAAAAATTCTTCCGTGATTTCCTGGAATGACATTATTTGACATTAGGCTCATGATGGTTGGTTTTAAGATTATAAATAGCAGAATTATGTTTTTTACAACCTTAAATTTAATGATTTATTCTTTGAAAATCAATTATTTAGGAGACCTTTTTATTTTTTGAAGGTGTATTTTGTTTTATTTTAAGCCGACAGCTAATTTTGAAACCAACTTTTCCCATTTTTTTAGATTGGCAAGGTAGCTCTCTTTGTATTTTGAAATAATGACTTTGTATTTTTTTTGAAATTCAGGTGTCATATCATAATTCCATCTGTCGTCTCTAAAAACAGTTTCAAAATTAAACACATTGCCTACTAGGTTTTTATAATCTTGTGCCAATTCTTTTTTAGATCTTATTTTTAGAATAGGAGCAATTTCGTTGTTATAGAATTCCATAGCAGTTTCGTTAATAGCAAGTCCTTTGGGTAGCCATTGATCTTCTTTAGACTCATCTTCGTACTTGAAAAAGTCGTTGATGAGTTTGTCCCAAAAGAAATAGGGTAGGTCTAATTTTTTATCTTGAACGTATTCAGGATCACTATTAAGTTGGTAATTAGGAATCATAGAGGAGTTAAACAAATACCAGTCGGCATCCATAATAAGATGGAGTAATTTTCTAGTTTTTAGTTTGTTTAACCAGGTTTTGTAGTGTACTGGGCCTTCAGGAAAAAGGACTAAATCGATGACCATTTCGCTTATTTCTTTTCCTTTGTTAACATGTAAAACTGGTGCTACATGATAGCCCCAATCTATTGTGCCAGTAGGAGAAAGCTTTGTTTTGTCTGTAAACGAAATTAATCTTGAACTTGAGGTAGAATACAATCCTGGGGAAAAGGTCCAAATCTTGGAACAAGTTACCCCTTTTGTTAAAAGTAACATATAGATATAATGAGATACATTATGACAGTTAGCTTGCTGATAGCCATAAGGCAAGCCTGCATTCAAAACTAATTGAAACAGTTCGTCTGCTTTTTTTTTGCTGATAATGGTCGCTTTGCCAACGGTTACTAAAGGATGCTTTGTATTAATGACAAAAGTATTAGGATTAAACTATTGGTATAACATCAACTTCTACTTTTACTTTATGTTCTCCAGAACTAAAGATGATTCCCTTAAGTGGGGAAACATCGGCAAAATCTCTACCATAAGCAGTGACGATATGTCTTTGTCCAGGAATCATATTGTTGGTTGGGTCAAATTCGCACCAACCCATTTCAGGAATATATACAGAAATCCAAGCGTGTGAAGCATCAGATCCTTCTAATTTAGGTTTTCCTTTTGGCGGTAAGGTTTCAATATATCCACTCACATAACGAGCAGGAATACCCATACTTCTAATACACGCAATGGCCAAATGTGAAAAATCTTGACAAACCCCTTTGCGTTCTCTAAGAACTGTTTTAATTGGGGTATTGATATTGGTTGCGCCCGATTTGAATTGAAATTCAGTAAATATTTTTTTTATTAAATTCAAAACACCGTCAAAAAGTGATTCGTCAGGAATCAAGCAGGTTTTGGCAAAATCTTTCATCTCTTCATCCCAAACAACATATTGACTTGGCAGCTGGTATAATAATAATTCCGCTTTTAGTTTTGGAGTCGAATTTATTTTCAACGCGGTTTCACTACAGCTAATAGGGTTGTAGGGTTGAACTGTATTGTTTAAAACTTCAATTTCACTGGAAACAACGACTTTGAGTTTGGTATGTGCTTGATGTATGGAAAAATAATGTTGGATGTTTCCAAAATAATCCTCACGACTGTATATTTTGGAAGGTTTTGGCTCAATTTCTATTTTGAAATTTTGACACACTTGATTACCAGCATTTCTGGGTTGTAAACACAATACGCTTTGGTAATTGTGAACTGCGTTTACGTAAGTATATAGCGTTTGATGTTTTAATTTATATTTCATCTGAATTCAGTGTGTCTAAGGTATCTAATATCGAGTGTTGAATCACAGAATGGTTAAAATACAAACTGGCTAGATTCGTTGAAACGCTAGCAGTAAGATTATATACCTTGGTCAATGTTTCGTCTAATTGTGTTCGCATGAGACTGTATTCGTCATATTGTATCAAACTATCGGCATCGATTAGTTTTACAATGGTATTGGCTTCTAAAACTGATTTTTCAGCAATACTCAATTGATTTGGCTCGATTGATTTGGGTAATTTTGATAAAAATACGGCCAAAGTGTCTAATAAAAAGCTAAGTGTATACGGTAGATTTTTTTCTAAAAAAATCATGTTAATCACCGCTTTTAGGTTGAGATGGGATTTATAGATGTTTCGATATTGTGCTAATAAATTATGATTTTCTAAAATGGCTTCCATCAACAAACCTTCCACATCATCATCGTTTTTATATCTAAATGTAGATTGAAAAACAGAAATCAGTGAAAGAATTCTTTCAACATTTTTACCAGATTCCAATAAATAAAAACCATTATCACGAGGTAGTGTTTCGTAAATATTTCCATAGAAAGAAAACAAACGAATATGCAATTTGTCTAAGGAATGATTTACCGTATTCACATTAGTAGTTGCTGGATTTTTAAGTCCAATCATACTTTCTTCTACTAAATTGATAATACGACGCGTATCATGATTCCATTTTTCACTGACTTGATTAATGGTATTTAATAAAGCTTGAATATTATAGGTTACTGACCCAACTCTTTTAGAATCATTAATTAGGCTCAAGAGTTCGATAATAGGATTTTCAAAAATGGCATCGTTTGATGGTAAATTTTCATCTTCTTTATCATCATATACATTCCCTACAAAACCAGGATAGGTTTGTGTTAAATGCGTTAATGATTTTAATAGAACAACTAAAAATTCGGGTTGACCATTTTCTTTGTTATTATAGACGTTTTCATTGAGTCGGCTCAAAATAATTTTTAAAAAACTACGCAGTGCCATGGTTCTTTCACACATTCGACCCACCCAAAACAAATTTTCGGCATTTCGACTTGTTAGTGAATTACTAAGTTGGTTGTTCGTGTTTTTTCGCTCTACAACACTTTGATTGAAATCATTAAGAGTATCGGTAATGATCCAAGTATCTTTTGAAAGTCCACCTAAATGATTCGAGATTTCAAATTTTCCTTTGATGTAAGAACTTCGAGTCAAACCACCTGGCATTACTTTGTATTCCTCACCGTCAAAAATGATAAAAGCGCGCAAGGCAGCATACCTTGGTACCAATTTGCCATCAATAAATGATGGAGTAGTAGAGAGGCTTACTTCTTCTTGAGCTACAAAATCTTTTGGACTTTGTAGAATCATTTCTTTTAATTCGGCTAGCTGTTTTTCATTTAAGAGTCGTCCGTAAATAGATCTAAAGCCAAGCTTTCTATTGGTTTTCTTTACAATTAATTTGGGTAAATTATTTAAAACAAAGGTTAATTCTTTCTTTTGGCCGCACCACCATGTCGCAACAGAATTTATTAATAACGGCTCTTTTAGTAAAAACTTACAGGCATTTTGCATAAAAGCCATTAGTCCGTAATTTTCTAAAACTGCTGTTCCTGGGTTGTTTAATACGGCTACATTTCCTAAACGAATAACTTGTAACAAACCTGGAATCCCAATTAAAGAATCTCTTTTTAATTCTAAAGGATCACACCAAATATCATCCAATCGTTTAATAATCACATCAACGCGTTCGAGTTGGTCGATGGATTTTAACCAAACAAAACCATCACGAACCACTAAGTCTGTTCCTTGTACCAGTGTGTATCCCAAATAAGAGGATAGGTATACGTGCTCAAAATAACTTTCGTTTCCAGGACCAGGAGTTAGAAAAACGACATTTTGGTTCTCATTCGCGTTATTTCCTAATGATTCTACAGCGATTTGTAAATCGTTAAAATAAGGAGACAGTCTGCTGCGATGTATTTTTTTATTGAATTCAGGCAATACCTTACTCATGACAATTCTGTTCTCAAGAGCATAGCCTGAACCAGAAGGTGATTGTGTTCTAGTATCTAATAACCACATTTTTCCATCAGGTCCACGAGCCAAATCACAAGCGAGGTTTAGGAGCTGGGTACTTAGTTTTTGTTTGATATCAAAACAAGGCAACAACAATCCGTTGTTGTCAAAAACTAATTCGGAGGGAATAATGCTGTTTTTTAATAGCTCTTGCGGACCATAAATATCTTTTAAAATTAAATCTAATAAAGTAGCCCTTTGTTTTAATCCTTTTTCAATAGTTTCCCACTCTGATTTATGAATTAAAAAAGGGATGGTATCTAGTTTCCATTGCCTATTTGATTCATTATTGGAATCGTAAACATTGTAGGTGACCCCGTTTTCTTTTAATTTCTTTATGATTTCCTGATTCCGAAACTCCAATTCCTCTAATCCAATAGCCTCTAGGGTGTTGAAGAATTTTTGCCAATAGGGTTTTACTTGACCGCTACTGTCAATAACTTCATCATAAGAATTGATGGTTTCTTTGTACGAATTGAGTAGTCCCAATGTAATATCTTGAATCATTTGTTAATTGTAAATGAATAGCATTTTTGTAATTTGCAAAATAAAGGCTTTTAAAGCGAACAACAATACAATAATCCTATTCTTTTGCTTTCCAATAATGTCTTAAATCTAAAGTGTAAGGGTATTCAGGATTAATGAGTTCTATCGGTGTATCTAATCTAAGATCTGATTTGGATTCGACTAAAAAACGAGAAGTTGCTGTGTTGTTTGCAATCATTTCTTTTTCTTTTTTTACATCTTCAAGTACTGAAGAAGGGGTATGTCCAAAATCCCAAAAACGACTTATTTTTCTGGATTCGGCTTCAAAACTATTCACAGGAAAACTGTCAAAGCTTCTTCCGCCAGGATGTGTTACAAAATAAGTACAACCACCAATTACTTTATTATTCCAAGTATCTACTAAGTCAAAAACAAGCGGCACATCTATTCCAATATTAGGATGTAATGCGGATGGCGGATTCCATGATTTGTAACGAATTCCGGCTACAAATTCTCCTTTTGTCCCCGTGCTTCTTAATGGGATTCTACATCCTTTGCATAATAAAATATGACGCTCGGGTACAATTCCAGAAACTTTTACTTGTAAGCGTTCTAGTGAGGAATCTACAAATCGAGAAGTTCCAGAACTAGACAATTCTTCACCAAGTACGTGCCAAGGTTCAATCCCTAATCTTATTTCCAATTGAATATTATCAATAGTAACATTACCATGATGCGGATATCTAAATTCGAAGAAAGGATCAAACCATGAAATATCAAAATTATAACCGGCATCTTTTAAATCGTTGACTACGTCAATCATATCCAAATATGCAAAATGTGGCAGCAAAAATTTATCGTGTAGCTCTGTTCCCCAGCGGATTAGTTTTT
>JAHEBK010000111.1 GCA_024642295.1 Flavobacterium sp.
AGTACAATGCAAATCTGGAAATTTCCCTAATATAGCGTCAACTACTTGGTTAGGCATTACTGATGATTGGAATGTACCAAGCAATTGGAGCAATGGAGTACCTACCAACAATATGAAAGCAATTTTTGATGTACCAACAACAAATTACCCTACAATTTCATCTTCACCAACAGCAGCTTCTTTAGAAATATATTCTGGTGTTACACTTCCTTTACCAACTACTTTGGCAATTGTAGGTGGAATAAAAAATGACGGAACAATTACACTAAATAATGCTGGATTTTTCCAAGGTTTTGGATCTAAAGAATGGAAAGGGAATGGAATTGTCAGTTTTACAGGAACTGCCGTGTCATTATTTTACGGAAGTTTATTTTCAAACTCCATTAATCTAAGTACCAATTTGACAGCTTTCTACAATATAAACGTTCCTACAATTACATTTAACGCTGGTAAATTGAATATGAATTCCAAAAAAGTAAGCATCACTAATTCTTTACCAAATGCCATTACAGGTACAACTGATACAAGTTACTTTTATGGTGGCACATTGGAACGTGCCATTAACGCTAATGGCATATATGAATTCCCTGTTGGAACTAGTACTAATTTTCAATCGGCAATTATATCTACAAATAATTTGGCTGGGGTTAATAAAATTGCCACATTATTTACTTCGGGTGCAATCACCGGCACAACGCCTAATACGTCGTTTGGAGGTGCAACCATCAATAGTGCTTTAAACGCAGGATGGTTTACCATAACACCCAATAATCAGCCTACAGGTGGAAGTTATGATGTGTTACTAAAATTAAAAGGATCAACAAATACAGTTACTGAACCTGAAAAATATACTATTATTAAAAGAGATAATAGTGCGAGTACTTGGTCTGTACCAGGTAATGGAACTCTAGCAACTAGTATTTCTGGAACTGTTACCTCAAAAAATACCGGTTTGACTTCGTTTTCTGATTATGCAATTGGTATTGGTTCTCAAAATATCACTTTGAGTGCTGAATCATTTACAAAGCCTTCAAAAGCTTCTGTTTTTCCTAATCCGACTTCTGACACTGTAACTATTTTATCATCAGAAAATATAAAATCGATTACACTTTTTGATTTTTTAGGCAAACAACTCTATACTGAAATAACGGCTCAAACAAACATTAATTTACAAGAGCTACCAGCTGGAATATATTTCCTTAAAATTCAGTTTGAAAGTAGCGCAATACAAACCCAAAAAATAATTAAACAATAATCAAGTTTATTGATTTATAACCTGAATTCAATTAATAATTTAAAAAAAACGAACTCAGGTTTATATTCTACTCCCAAATTGCACACTACATTTTATTCTTCAGTATTTTCATAAAATCCTCTCGCTCAATTTCTCTACAACCCAAACTTTCCAAATGTGGGTTATAGACTTGGCAATCCAATAGTTGGTACTTGTTTGTTTGCAAATGCTGCACCAAGGCTATAAAAGCAACTTTGGAGGCATTAGAAACCAGCGAAAACATACTTTCGCCACAAAAAACATGACCTAAATCTATGCCATACAAACCGCCTACAAGTTGGTTTTCTTGCCAAACTTCTATAGATTGTGCCATGCCTGTTTGGTGTAAGCTACAATAGGCTTCAATCATCTCATTGGTAATCCAAGTACCATTTTCACCATCGCGTTTAATTTTTTGACAATTTGAAATAACCCCTCGGAAATCATGATTGAAAGTCACAGTAAACAGTTCTCTATTTAGTATGTTTCGCATACTTTTAGAGACTTTCAATTCATCTAAAAACAAAACCATCCGTGGATTTGGCGACCACCAAGTGATTGGGTCCCCATCTTCAAACCACGGAAAAATACCGCTCTGGTAAGCCAATTGCAAGCGTTCTATAGATAAATCGCCTCCAAAAGCTAGAATACCATCGTAATTAGCTTGTGAAACGGGAGGAAAAAATAATTCATCAGATAAAAACACCATAACATAAATCAAAATAAATACATTTATATTTGACAAAAATAATTAATCCCAATTGTTATTTAGATGAAAAAAGCATCACTTATCATCATACTCTACTTTTTAATTTCAAAAACAAATGGGCAACAACTCGATTCGATTGCAAATCACAAAAAATGGAATTACAAATCGTTTATCCTTCCAACAGTTTTAACTGGTTCAGGTGTTTTGTTATTGAACAGCGAAATGAATAATGACATTCAAAAGGATTTAAATTCTTTTTTCGGTTCTAATTTTCATACAAAAGCAGATAATGCAACTGTTTTTATGCCTTTACTTCAAATTTACACTGGGAAACTATTTGGTTTTGATGCTCAGCATACAACTAAACACAGAACCGTTGATGTGGTTACAGCCAATACCTTGAGTTATGCTGTCGTCACAATCTTAAAGAACAGTGTTAAAGCTACGAGACCTGATGATTCCGATCGATTGAGTTTTCCTTCAGGACATACGGCTATCGCATTTACTAATGCAATTCTATTGTTCCAAGAATACAAAGAAGCAAATTTTTGGTACGCAAGTAGTGGTTTTGTATTTGCAACAGCAACGGGCATCTTGCGTATTGCAAATAACAAACATTTTAGTTCCGATGTATTGACAGGTGCAGGAATAGGCCTGGCATCAGGATTTTTGGTGTCGTATTACAATCCATTACAACAGATATACTTTGGAAAAAAGAATAAGAGCACAGCGGTTATTTATCCTCAATTGAGCAACCAAATTGGAGTTGGAATCCAAATAAAACCCTAATTTTGAACTTAAAAAAAGCCTTGAAATCCTCAAGGCTCTTAAACATTTATATCTTTGGATTAAAACGGCAAATCATCCGCTTCGTCTTCATTTAGATTTGTAGCTGGTGCAAAAGCTGGTGCTGCAGGCATAGCTGGAGCAGCTGCAGGAGCTTCAGCAGCCAATTTCTCAATTCTCCATCCTTGAATACTATTAAAAAAACGTGTTTCTCCTTGTGGGTTTACCCATTCTCTACCTCTTAAATTGATAGAAACTTTTACTGACTCACCAATTGAATAGTTATTTAACAAATCACATTTGTCTTGCGTAAATTCAATTAAAATATGTTGAGGATATTGTTCTTCTGTAGTGACAACTAATTCTCTTTTTTTGAATGCTGCACTAACTTGTTGCTCTGGATTAATGACTCTAACTTTTCCTGTAACTTCCATCTTCGTAATTTTAATTGTTATATGTTCTCTTGTTTGATAATAAGTCCTTTATTTTAAGCTCAACTTTCGTTCTTACTTAAGACAAAAAAATCCCCTTAGGGAACTTCTATTTCACAAATATACTAACTTCTTATATTGCAGACAAAAAACCACAACTAGATATTTTAAAAATTATTAACATTATTTGAATACTTTCATTTTCAAAGTATTAAACCAATATCAATAAAGAATAACCAAAGAAAATTAAAACTAAAAACCATTAAGAAATTAAGTATCATTATGTGCTATTGCTTAACTACCTTAGTTTCTTAATGGTTCTATTTTTAGGGCAACCAATTGTAAAAAACGACAAACTAAAACTCTTTTTTACCAAATTCACTATCGATGAATTTAGAACGGTTTTTGGTTTTATTGAAGGTATACGATAGATTTAACAACACCATATCTACTTCATATACATAATTAGTGGTCGTGAAAAACTCCCCTGGATTGTATGTTGTGATTCGTTGCTCGTTAGTTTTCAGCAAGCCCATATCGATATTCTGCCATTGTAAAGTAGCCACTAATTGATTATCCAAGAACGTCTTTCTAAGCGTAAGATTTGGCGAATAAAAACGAGAGTCCTCCCCTTGTGCTGTAATTTTTTCAGATAAGTAATTCAACGTAAATTGCAATGAAGTTGTAGCTGAGAAACTATAGGTGCTATTCGCATTAATAGAATACTGTGTTGCATTAGAGTTGATTGGCTTTCCGTTAAATCCTCCTTTAATATTGAAATTATAGATATTAGCTCCAATGAAATTGGTCCATTTTGCAGTGGGTTTGAATTGTGTCCCTACTTCAAGACCAATCGCTTTTCCCCTGCCTACATTTGTATAAATACGATCCAGAATAGTATCATTTAAAACATTTGCAGTTGTATATGACAAGGTATTTACACGATTAATCAAATTTTGAACATCTCGGTAATAAGCGGTAGCAAAAACAGAATTTCCATTTTTATAACTTTTACTAATTCCCAATTCTACTAAATCCGTAAATTCAGGCAATAAGTTTTTATCTCCTTGCTCAAAGGTTTCAGAATGTTCTCTTTCTTTAAAAGGGTTCATTTTATAAGTAGGCGCACGATCCACACGTTTACTATAAGCAGCTTTCACTTTCACGTTATTATCCATAGTATATTGTGCTGAAGCCGATGGAAATAATTTCACATAATCGTAAGCTAAATTTTCAGCTGGTTGATTAGCTCCTTTTAAATAGAAATCTCGATTCATAGATTCTAAACGCAATCCTGCCGCATATTCCCATTTTGCCTTATTACCATTCAATTGCACATACCCTGAATGTAAGATTCTATCTAAATTAACCACACTGGTAAATTCAGGAACAATTTCAAATTCACCTGATGTAAGATTGCGTCGTTCGTAGATGAAATTACCGTTGTGTTTTAATTTTCTGAATTGGTACCCCGTTTCAATTTTTCCAAAAGAAAAAGGTTTGAATTCATAATCCAATTGTGCTCTTGTTCCATACAATGGATTATCGTTCGTATTGTACTCATCCTGATATACAATTGAAGGATCCGTATATCCTAAATTAAGATTGGTTGTAGGTCCACCAAGCAAGGTATATTCATATAAAACCGAAGCAATTAATTTTGATTTATTCTTGAATTTATGTGAATAATCAAAGCTACCTAAAGCGAAATCTCCATCACGAATTCTTAAATTTTCATTATAGTAATCAAAGTTTTTTAAAACACTATTATCTACTAGAGAGGTTGTTTTATTATTGTAATAGATATCTGCCGTTCTTTCGTTCTTTCTTTTTCCACCATAAAAAGCTACTGAAAAATTATTAGCCGTATCTGGTGTAAAATCTACTGTGAAACGCCCACTATAGTTCAACTCATCTGTGCTACGTTCCCCGTCAGATGGAAATTGTGTTTTATAATTTTCGGTTACATTATTCGTAAAAACATCCCCTTCTCTACGACCTTGAATATCGTTACGAGCAAAACTTCCTCCAAGTGAGATATCCCATTTGTCTTTTTTGACGTTATAAGTTCCGTCAATTCCGTAACGTTGTGCATTTTCTTTATTGTCATAATTTTCGATTGAAGGCACACCTGCTTTAAGATTCAATTGTGAATAAGCACCATTAGTAGCCCCTTTTTTGGTAATAATATTCAAAATACCTGCTTTACCATCAGGATCGTATTTAGCTGATGGCGCTGTAACTACTTCAACTCTTTCAATTGCATTTGCTGGCAATTGTCCTAAAATAGTGGAAATACTCCCTTGTGTAGGCTTACCATTTAACAAAACTACAAATCCTGAACTCCCTCTTACACTGATTTCTCCTTGTCCATCAATAGAAATAGATGGTAAATTTCTCAATACATCTGTTGCAGTTCCCCCTTGACTGTTTTGGAATGATTTTGCATCATACACCTGTCTGTCAATTTTATTAACTACGGTATTTTTTTCTGATTTTACAACTACATCACTCAGTTGATTTGCCCCTGAAACTAAAGAAATCGTTCCAACATTTACTGGAGTATTTCTATTTTTTATCAAAATATCCTTGATAGTCTTTTTTTCAAAACCAATAAATGATACTTCAAGGTAATATGCCCCATTTTTAATATTTCCAATTTTAAAAGTACCTTTTGAATCGGTTACCACACCAGCTACTAAAGCTTTGTTATTTGCCGAAAACAAGGTTGCTGTTGCATATTCTAATGGAAAATCACCATCAACCACTTTTCCTGTAACTTGACTAAATACTGCGCTGGTTACTAAAAAAGCAACCATTGATACTAATTGATTAAATTTCATTATAATTTTTTTGATTTTTTTTTGAATTGCAAAAATACATTTTACTTATAGACTATTATGGTACATATGGTGATTTTACGGTATATAAATGTTTTTTAGCAAAATATTGTTTGTTTAATAATTTATAATCAAGCTAAATTCAACGAAAATCAAAATATT
>JAHEBK010000112.1 GCA_024642295.1 Flavobacterium sp.
GAATATTATAAATATATAAAAGATTCAAAAAATGCTTTGAAATATTGCAATGAAGCCTTGAATATTGCGCGTCAAACTAAAAACAATAGAAATGTTTTAGAGCCTCTTAAACAATTAGCAGTACTAGAGCCTAAAAATGCAGCTATCTATACTAAAGAATACGTGCATATTAGTGATAGTTTACAAAAAGTAGAACGGGCTATGGGGAATAAATTCACCCGAATTGAATATGAAACAGATAAGATAAAAGGAGAATACTCTGATTTGGAGCTTAAAAACCGTAATTTGGTGTATTTCTTTAGTGGGTTAATAATGTTGGGAATGTTTGTGTATATCATTAAAGCTCAAAAAACAAAAACAAGAGAATTACTTTATAAACAACAACAACAAAAAGCAAACGAAGATATTTACAACTTGATGATCAATCAGCAACATGCTATTGATGCTAATCGTGTGGAGGAGAAAAAACGAGTTGCTCAAGAATTACATGATGGAGTTTTAGGAAGAATGTTTGGCGTGAGAATGAATTTAGACAGCTTGAATAAGTTTAATGACGACATGGCAGTTGAGCAAAGGAACGCTTATATTGTAGAACTTAAAAATATAGAACAAGATATTCGTGAAATTTCTCATGATTTGAATAGGGAAAAATCAGAATTAATTAATAACTTCGTAGCAATTGTTGATAATTTATTTGAAGAACAACGTAAAACCTTTCCTTCTAAATTAATTTCTAATATAGATGCTACTATTAAATGGGACTTAATGTCGAATGCTGTTAAGATTAATGTGTTCCGAATTATTCAAGAATCCATTCAAAATATTAATAAATACGCTCAAGCTGAAACTATTACAGTTGAATTGAAAAAAACGGAAGGAAATTTAAGACTAGTTATTAAGGATAACGGTATCGGCTTTAATACTAAATTAAAAAAGAAAGGTATAGGAGTTCAAAATATGATTTCTAGAACTAAAGAATGTAATGGAGAATTTAATATAAAATCAAAACCAGGTAAGGGTACAGAAATTACTGTTTTAATCCCAATCGAAAATCAAATACTATCGTAAAATGAGTGCGGAATCAGCTTCTACTACTAAAATTAAAAATAACATATTAATTGTTGATGATCATCCTTTTATTATACAAGGATATAAAAATGCAATAACGAGATACGAACCAGAGAAGTTTGAGTTTACGATATCGGAAGCCAAAGATTGTGAATCAGCCTATAATGTTATTACGCATCCTGAATCTTCTTTTGATATTGCTTTTTTAGATATTAGTATGCCTTCTTATGAAGAAAAAAATCTATATTCTGGAGAAGATTTAGCAAAATTGATTTTGGAATGCATGCCTGATTGTAAGATTATTATGCTAACCATGTTTACAGAGTTTTTAAAACTGAAAACATTAATCAGCAAGGTAAATCCAAAAGGATTAGTAATCAAAAATGATTTAACTTTTGATGAGTTGATACTTGCATTTGATAAAGTAATAAAAAACAAGGTCTATTATAGTAAGTCTATTTTAGAAATGTTAGAATCTCATGATAACACCATTGAAATTGATTTGTTTGACAAACAAATTTTATTTCATTTGTCTAAAGAGACAAAAACGAATGACCTTACTCAATACATTCCAATTTCATTGAATGCCATTGAAGCTCGAAAATTAAATCTTAAAGAATTATTGAATATTATTGATGGTAGTGATGCTGATCTTGTAAAAGCTGCTAAAAACAAAGGGTTGATCTTTTAATTTTAATTATTATATAGAATTAGGAAAAGGCTGTGCTAATTTAGGCAGCCTTTTTTAGTTTAGTAATTTTCAGTTAGTACCCCAATTTTAATTTGTTTCTTTGTATCAATGATTTCTATTTCACAAAACACAAAACAATTTTTAGTACTTCTAATCAAACTTTTGATTGTAGGTGGTGCCTTTTATTTTATTTATAACCAACTGGCAAACAACGATAAGTTGGATTGGGTTCAGTTTACTGTATTATTTAAAAAAAATCAATCGGTTGTTGGGATAGCTTTTATTCTGTTACTGAGTGTGTTGAATCGTTATTTCGAAATTTTAAAATGGAAAAATCTAGTTTCTCATATTCAGCCAATTACTGTTGGAGAATCTACTAAACAAGTTTTAGCCGCTTTAACGGCTGGAGTTTTTACACCTAATGGAGTGGGAGAATATGCTGGTAAAGTGCTGTATTTTAGTAAACAAAATGCTAAAAAAATAGTTTTTTTGAACCTAATTTGTAATGGAATCCAGATGGTTCTGACAATTGTTTTTGGTCTTTTTGGATTATTGTATTTCAATGCTTTGTTCCAAATCATAACACCTAAAACTGTTGGATTCCTTTTTGGAATTTTAATTCTTTTTCTTCTTTTTCTATTCTTTTTTAAAAAAATCACTGTGAAAGGATATTCTATTGAAAGACTTATCCACAAAATAAATGCAATTCCTAAGGCAATTCATCAACGAAATATATTTTTAGGATGTTGTCGATATCTGGTTTTTTCACATCAATATTATTTTTTGTTTTTGGCTTTTGATGTTGATTTGCCTTATTTTACCTTAATGGCGGCAGTTACCAGTGTTTATTTCTTAGCCTCTTCTTTACCTAGTTTTCAGTTTTTAGAATTTGCTGTCAAAGGGAGTGTGGCTTTGTTTTTCTTTGGTGTTTTGGGCGTTAACGAATGGATAATTATTTTTGTTTCGACATTAATGTGGTTTTTGAATGTCGTTATTCCAGTAGTTATCGGTAGTTATTATGTGCTCAATTTTAAAAGCACGCTGTCAAATTCATCTGTTGAGGTATGATACTACTTTTGTTTGGTTTCATAATTTATTACGCTGCTATTATAGGATTGAGTTATGGTTTCTCTAAAATCCCTTTTTTTGAAAATTCAGGTATGCCACCTAGAACAAAATTTACGATTATAGTCCCATTTCGTGATGAAGTAGATAATTTACCCATTCTTTTAAATAGTATTTCAAAATTAAATTACCCTATTGAATTCTTAAATGTAATTTTGGTAGACGATGAATCAAAGGAAGCATTTCGAATACCAAATTTTAAATTTCAAGTTTCAATTATAAAAAACAATCGAATTTCAAATTCCCCTAAGAAAGATGCTATTACTACTGCAATGCAAAGTGTAATAACGGACTGGGTGATTACTACCGATGCAGATTGTATCGTACCTGAAAACTGGTTGCTGACGTTTGATAATTATATTCAGAAAAATCAGGTCGAAATGCTGGCGGGAGCGGTAACTTATCAAGTCCAAAATTCCTTTTTGCATCATTTCCAACAATTAGATTTGGTGAGTTTGCAAGGGGCTACAATTGGAAGTTTTGGGCTTGGACTAGGATTTATGTGTAATGGGGCTAATTTTGGCTATACAAAACCTTTTTTTCATAAACTAAATGGTTTTGAGGGTAACGATACAATTGCCAGTGGTGATGATGTTTTTTTATTGCAAAAAGCGATGGTTCAAGCACCAGAAAAAGTACATTATTTAAAATCAAAAGAGGTTATTGTTACTACACAACCAGTCGATAGTTGGAGGTCATTGTTTTACCAAAGAGTACGGTGGGCATCTAAAACAGTTTCTTATAAGAGTTGGTTTGGTAAAGCTTTGGGATTAGTTGTTTTTACTGGGAATCTAAGTTGGATTTTTAGTTTTGGATTTTGGATTTTGGATTTTTATTCTGTTCAATTTTTCTTTTTTGTTACGCTTTTAAAATTTTTGGTAGATTTTACTTTAATTTATAGAACCAATCGTTTTTTGACTAAAAACAGTATGCGTTTTTTGATTTTAAGTAGTCTTTTTTATCCTTTTTTTAGTGTATGCGTAGCCTTATATAGTTTGTTTGGGAAGTACGAATGGAAAGGGAGGGTTTTGAATAAATGATTATTAGAGTGAAAACACTCGCTAAATCAATTTTTAGATTATTCTACTTTGATAATTACAGGTAATATGAATTGTGTTTTAACAGGTATACCGTGTTTGATTGCGGGATTTACTTTGGGAAAACCAACCAATCTTCGTTTCAGTATACTGTCAATTTTAATAGTGTCATAGGTTACAGAGTCTTTAGGAAATAAAGGTTCAAATTGTATTCTGGAAGTAGGATATACAGTTACTTTTACCTCTATTGTGTCTAATTCAGGATATAAAGTGGAAAGGGTGTCAAATTGAATTTTTTCTTGAATCAACTCTGTTAAATACTGAAAAAAACATTGTTGTCTTTCTAATTTCCCATCTACTTTATTACAATCAGCAAAAGAGGGGTACTCATCGACTTCTTTCCAGTTAATGGATTTTAATTCCTTTTGCAATAATTCCTTTTCCGAGGGTATTTTCTTGTCGATAAATTGACAAGAAGTAATAAGAATTAAAAGTAAAAAGTAATAGTGCTTCAAAGTGTTGAATTTCAATTGGTATATTAAAGTATAAAAATACAATTTTTTATGAGTTTCAAAATGAATAGCAGTATTTTTTGTTTTGAAAATTTTATATTTTAAAAAGAAAAACCGCCTCAATTAAGAAGCGGTTTAGTCCTGAAATAATTTCAGGATAAATTAGAATATATAATGTAGCGGAAATTACTTTTTTAATAAATCTCTAATTTGTGTTAATAATTCTTCTTGTGAAGGCCCTGCTGGAGGAGCTGGTGCTGCTATTTTTTCTTTCTTTTTCATCGCTTCGGCTGCTCTTAAAACAACAAAAACAAAGAACGCAATAATTACAAAATTAATGGTAGCTTGTACTAAGTTTCCATATGTTAATACTGCTGCACCCGCCTCTTTGGCTGCGTCAAGGGTTTCGTACGAATTTCCATCAAGTGAAATAAATTTAGTTGTAAAATCAACTCCTCCTGTAAGTAAACCTACAATTGGCATGATAATGTCTTCAACCGCTGAACCGATTACTTTACCGAAGGCACCTCCAATTACTACAGCTGTTGCTAAGCTTAATACGTCTCCCTTCATTAAAGAAGCTTTAAAATCGCTAAAAAATCCCATATATATTATCTTTATTTAGTTAAACTTGAAAACCAAAGTACAAATATTTTCAGTATTATTAAATATTTTCAGTCCGAAAAGTCATATTTAACGATAAAAAACGCGTTTCACTCGTTGAGAAATACTTGTTAATATTTCATAGGGGATGGTTTTTAAGGTTTTTGCCATTTCGCTAACGGTAGGGCTTTCGCCAAAGATAATTACATCGTCTCCTTCATTACAAGATATAGTTGTGATATCTACCATCAACATATCCATACAAACACTGCCTAAAATAAAAGCTTTTTGGTTTTTTATTTCCACATACCCTACGCCATTTCCCCACGCTCGTGAAATCCCATCCGCATAGCCAATAGGAATTGTAGCTACTATTGTTTCTTTTTCAGCTACAAATCGCCTGCCATAACCCACACTGTCTCCTGGGGGAATAGTTCGAATTTGTGAAATAATAGATTTTAATGTGCCTACATTTTCTAACTGTTTTTGTTCTTCAGCATCATTAGAAACGCCGTAAATGCCAATTCCTAAACGTACCATATTAAATTGTGCTTCAGGAAAATTACTGATGCCCGAGGTGTTTAAAATATGCCGAATTGGGTTAATTTGTAAATTGATCATGATTTTTGAGGATAACTCATCAAAAAGTTTGATTTGGCTTAAAGCAAAATCATAATGGGATGGATCATCACTAGTAGCCATGTGCGACAATATACTTTTAACCTGAACGGTATTATTCCCTTTAAGCGTTTGAATCAACTCATCAATATCCTTTCGTTCAAATCCCAAACGATGCATGCCGGTGTCAATCTTTAAATGAATAGGAAATTGGTTTAATTTTTTATGTTCGGCTATTTTTAAGAAATTATGAAGGCCTTTAAGACTGTAAATTTCAGGCTCTAATTGGTATTGGATAATGGATGAAAAACTCGTACTTTCAGGATTTAAAACCATAATTGGTAAACGAATACCTCCGTTTTTCAACGAAATCCCTTCATCAGCAAAAGCTACGCCCAAATAGTCTACTTGGTGATGTTGTAATAAATTGGCAATTTCCAGACCGCCATTGCCATAGCCAAAAGCTTTGACCATGACCATAATCTTGACCTGAGGTTTTAATTTAGAACGGAAAAAGTTCAAATT
>JAHEBK010000113.1 GCA_024642295.1 Flavobacterium sp.
GCGAAGAAGAAAAATTAATTAAAGTGTTAGAGAATCCAAAAAATTGGATTGAAGATTGATGATTAACGATTTTTGATTTCAGATTTTCTGAGGTCATCAATAAGTTTTTAAATCATAAATCTGCAATCGTTAATCAAAAATCATAAATTAATATGTTCCCATTACAAAGAGGTCGCCGTTTAAGAACCAATGAATCGATAAGAAGTTTAGTTCGTGAAACAACTTTAAGTCCATCCGATTTTATGTTTCCTATGTTTGTTGCTGAGGGCGAAAATGTACAAGTAGAAATTCCTTCTATGCCTGGAATCTTCCGTCGTTCGATAGATTTAACGGTTGAAGAAGTTAAGGAGTTGTTTACTTTAGGTATTCGTGCGGTGAACATTTATGTAAAAGTCAGCGAAGACTTAAAGGACAACACAGGGAAAGAAGCGTGGAATCCAAACGGATTGATGCAAAATACCATTCGAGCCATCAAAACGGCTTGCCCAGAAATGATTGTGATGCCCGATGTGGCTTTAGATCCATATTCTATTTATGGTCATGACGGAATTATTACCAATGGTGATGTGGAGAATGATAGTACAAACGATGCGCTGGTAAAAATGGCTGTTTCACATGCTCAAGCTGGAGCTGATTTCGTGGCGCCATCTGATATGATGGACGGTCGTGTGTTGCGATTACGCCAAGGACTCGATGCGGCAGGTTTTCACAATGTGGGGATTATGAGTTATTCGGCTAAGTATGCTTCGGCATTTTATGGACCTTTTCGGGATGCGTTGGATAGTGCGCCTAAAGAAGCCGATGTCGAAGTGCCAAAAGACAAAAAAACCTACCAAATGGATTATGCCAATCGAATCGAAGCCATTAAAGAAGCTGTTTGGGATGTCGAAGAAGGTGCTGATATGGTGATGGTAAAACCAGGAATTGCTTATTTGGATATTGTTCGTGAAGTCAAAAATGCCGTAAATGTTCCAGTAACTGTGTATCATGTTTCGGGAGAATATGCAATGATTAAAGCCGCTGCCGAAAAAGGTTGGTTGGATAATGATGCCATCATGATGGAACAGTTAATGTGTATCAAAAGAGCAGGAGCAAGTCTTATCTCGACTTATTTTGCCAAAGAAGCTGCGATACTTTTGAACCAATAACTGACATTTGTCATTATTTGTTTTCAAAATAAAATGTAAATTTGATTCTAAATAACACCTATTATGATGAAGAAATTACTAGTACTTAGTGTCGCACTTATCGCTTTTGCATGTAAAAATAAAGAGGCAGAACCTTTTGGGAAAACTGAGGAAGCAACAACTGAAACCACTTCCGAAGGAATGCCTGCGGCAAACCAAACTCCAGAACAGTTAGGTGAAAACATTTTTAACGGTAAAGGAAATTGTGCCACTTGTCATAAAGTCGAGGCAAAAACTATTGGTCCAGGTGTTCAAGAAATAGCCAAAATCTATAAAGATAAAAACAGTGATATTGTAAAATTCTTAAAAGGAGAAGCTGAGGCAATTGTTGATCCAAGTCAATACGAAGTCATGAAAGCTAATTTTGCTATTACCAAAGCCATGAGTGATGAGGAACTCCAAGGATTAGAAGCCTATATCTACAGTACGATCAAGTAACCAAATCTTTTTTAGGGAGCAATTATTTCTTTTTCGTAAGTAATCCTTATCCATTTAGGGTCACAATTAGTTTTTAGGGAATTCGTAATTCAATAATTTACTTTGTAACTTTACGCCCTTAAAATCCTGTTATGAGATATATAGCAACTTGTTTTCTTTTTTTGATTGTTTTTCTTTTTTCTTGCCAAAACAAGAATCAAAAACGCATAGAAGAAAATAAAAAAGAGATGGCCAAAAAAGAAATTATCTTTTCTACCATTGAGAAAGCTTGGGTTTTTTATGACAGTCCTATCAATGAAACGGCCGAAGAAAATATCAAAACATGGAACGAATTGCGCCTTTTTTTAGCAGAATTATCTAAAAAACCTAAAAAAACCATTGGTGCCTTTCAGCAAAAAGCAACTGCGATTTCAAAAGCAGCCATGAATTTGAATAACAACATTCCTTTACAATTTGATAAACCTCAAATAAAAAGCCGAATTGCGGTTGTAATTACGAAAGTTCGCATGATGGATTTGTATATTCATCTCGATCGAATTCCAAGTGAGAAAGTCGTGCAGCTTATTGGTGAAATCAATCGAGAACTTGCCACTTTGCAAAGAGAAATGGATAAAACTGTTGAAAAAAGCAAAATCCCGCAAGAAGAAGGCGAAGCCGACTTAAAGCGAATGTTAGACAGTACTAGAGCCATTCCAAATACAAATTCCAACACTGAAGTAATTACCATTGAGTAAATCGGCCTTATATAAAACCTATGATAATTTGCCTAAAATAGGGCAAATTGTTACTCAAATTCAAGAGAAAAACGCTCTTAAACTACATTTAAGGGGATTGTTAGGCTCTGCTATCTCTTTTGTCGTTCAATCATTATTCAAGAAAAGTGAACTTCCTTTTTTATTCATTTTGGACAACAAAGAAGAGGCGGCTTATTTCTTGAATGATTTGGAACAAATGATTGGAGAACAAGATGTCTTGTTTTATCCGGGTTCATTTCGTCGTCCTTATGTAATTGAGGAAACAGATAACGCCAATGTTTTGTTACGTGCTGAGGTACTCAACCGCATCAATTCTCGCAAAAAACCAGCTATCATTGTTAGTTATCCCGAAGCATTGTTTGAAAAAGTTGTTACCCGAAAGGATTTAGAAAAAAACACCTTAAAAGTTAGCGTAGGAGACAAAATTTCGATTGATTTTATCAACGAAGTTTTATTTGAATATGAATTCAAAAGAGTCGATTTTATTACAGAGCCTGGTGAATTTTCCGTTCGTGGTGGAATTGTCGATGTTTTTTCGTTTTCCAATGACAATCCGTACCGAATTGAATTTTTTGGTAACGAAGTGGATAGTATCCGAACGTTTGATGTAGCGACGCAACTTTCGATAGCAATTCAAAAGAAAATCACGATTATTCCCAATGTAGAAAACAAAGTTTTTCAAGAAAACCGAGAAAGCTTCTTAGATTATATTTCTGAAAAAACAGTACTTTTTATACAAAATACAGAGAGTTTCCTTTCGCAACTCGACAAACAATTTGCCCGTGCCGAAGAAGCTTTTGAGAAATTATCCAAAGACATTAAGCATGCTACACCAGAGCAATTGTTTCTTAACCAATCCACTTTTATAAAAAGAGCTTTGGATTTTTCGATTGTCGAATTGGATAGCAAACCTATTTTCAAAACCACTCAAAAATTTGAATTTCACATTCTCCCACAACCCTCTTTCAACAAGCAATTTGATTTGTTGTTGAACAATTTGAGTGAAAATCATTTTAATGGCTTGACTAATTATTTGTTTTGTTCCAATAATGCTCAGGCGAAACGTTTTCATGATATTTTTGAGTCTTTGGATGAAGTCAATTCGGAGAACATTCGCAAACAATACAATACGGTTGAATTGCCGTTATACCAAGGTTTTATTGATGAAGAAAACCAAATTGCGTGTTATACCGACCACCAAATTTTTGAGCGGTATCATAAATTCAACATCAAAAACGGTTATTCCAAAAAGCAAAATATTACGCTTAAGGAACTAACGACCCTTTCTGTTGGCGATTATGTCACGCATATCGACCACGGAATTGGGAAATTTGGCGGACTCCAGAAAATACAAGTCGAAGGCAAAACCCAAGAAACCATAAAACTCGTTTATGCCGATAATGACATTGTGTATGTAAGCATTCATTCGCTACACAAAGTGTCAAAATATACGGGTAAAGACGGAACACCACCCAAAATTTACAAATTAGGGTCGAATGCTTGGAAAGCTTTAAAACAAAAAACCAAAGCCAGAGTCAAACATGTAGCTTTTAATTTGATTCAGCTGTATGCCAAAAGACGTTTGGACAAAGGTTTTCAGTTTGCACCCGACAGTTATTTGCAAAACGAATTAGAAAGTTCTTTTATTTACGAAGACACGCCCGACCAGTACAAATCGACCCAAGAAGTCAAAGCTGATATGGAGAGCGATCGCCCTATGGACAGATTGGTTTGTGGTGATGTAGGTTTTGGAAAAACAGAGGTTGCCATTCGTGCCGCTTTCAAAGCGGTGGACAATAGCAAACAAGTAGCCGTTTTGGTGCCGACCACCATTTTGGCGTACCAACATTATCGCACTTTTACGGAACGATTAAAGGATATGCCCGTTTCCATTGGGTATTTGAACCGTTTTAGAACTGCCAAACAAAAAGCCGAAACCCTAAAAGACCTTGCCGATGGCAAACTTGATATCGTCATAGGAACGCATCAATTGGTGAATAAAAATGTGGTTTTCAAAGATTTGGGATTATTGATTGTCGATGAAGAACAAAAATTTGGTGTCAATGTCAAAGACAAACTCAAAACCATTGCCGCCAATATTGACACCTTAACATTGACTGCAACTCCTATCCCGAGAACCTTGCAGTTCTCCTTGATGGCAGCGCGTGATTTATCGGTGATTACAACGCCACCGCCTAATCGATATCCTATCGAGACCAATGTGATTGGTTTTAGCGAAGAAACCATTCGGGATGCTATTTCGTATGAAATTCAGCGCAACGGACAAGTTTTCTTTATCAACAACCGGATCGAAAATATCAAGGAAATTGCTGGAATGATTCAGCGTCTCGTACCCAATGCCCGCGTGGGAATTGGTCATGGACAAATGGAAGGTAAAAAACTCGAAGAACTGATGTTGGCTTTTATGAACGGAGAGTTTGATGTTTTGGTCGCCACGACGATTATCGAAAGTGGTTTAGACGTACCCAATGCCAATACGATTTTCATCAACAACGCCAATAATTTTGGACTGTCCGATTTGCACCAAATGCGTGGTCGTGTGGGGCGTTCCAACAAAAAAGCCTTTTGTTATTTCATCTGTCCGCCGTATTCGGCAATGACGGATGATGCCCGAAAACGCATCCAAGCTTTGGAGCAATTTAACGAACTCGGTAGCGGATTCAATATCGCCATGAAGGATCTTGAAATTCGTGGTGCGGGTGATTTATTAGGAGGTGAACAATCTGGTTTCATCAACGAAATAGGTTTTGATACCTACCAAAAAATCATGAACGAGGCTATCGAAGAACTCAAAGAAAACGAGTTCAAAGACCTCTATCCCGAAGAAAACGACATCGAAACCAAAGAATATGTAAAAGACCTGCAAATCGACACCGACTTTGAACTTTTATTCTCGGACGAATACATCAACAATATTTCCGAGCGACTCAATTTGTATAACGAATTAGGAGCCGTAAAAAACGAGGAAGAACTCCAACGCTTCCAGACAAAACTCATCGACCGTTTTGGACCTATGCCACCGCGCGCCATCGCCTTGATGAACAGCATCCGCATCAAGTGGATTGCCACCCAAATAGGTATCGAAAAACTCGTCATGAAACAAGGCAAAATGATCTGTTATTTCGTCTCTGACCAGCAGTCTGATTATTACCAGTCCAACCGTTTCCACAAAGTGTTGCAGTTTGTACAAAAACACCCCAAACTTTGCAAAATGAAAGAAAAACAAACCCCAAACGGTTTGCGCCTACTGTTAACTTTTGACGAAGTAAAACAAACCCGAAGAGCCTTGGAACTCATGCAACTGCTAGGCGGAATAGAAGGCTAATTTCTTTTTTTAGGAGCAGAATGATTGGTGTTTTCAAGAAGGATTGTTCCTGCCATCCGCTATATCTTGTGGCGGCTTTCCCGAAGCGTCGGGACCTACCGCCACAAGGATTTCTCCCGAAACTTCGGGACTGTCAGGGCTAGTGAGAAAATTCTGTTTTGTATTGGTGTTTTTTCTTATATTTGGAATAATAATGTCTTACTTTTATGAGGCTTGACTGTTCTTGTTTGGGTGGTATTGTATGATTTTGTTAGGCGAATAAATGAGTTAGCGGTCATTGTAGCAAACTGCACCGACAACAAAAATGAACAATGAACAAAATAGAAAAATACATACAACAATTTGAACCCGAAATTCAAGAAAAACTAAATGTTTTGAGACAACTA
>JAHEBK010000114.1 GCA_024642295.1 Flavobacterium sp.
TTGCACTTCCTGTTTGTGCATCAACAAAAAGTAAATCCAAATTATTTGGTGCCGGTTTAAAATTTTAGCCGATAATTGATTGGTATCATTCGTCCACTTAATTCGAGGGATATAATAATCAGTATAGTTGTCTAAGTTTATTTTCTTCGAATTAGCCGATGCCAATTCATAAATATGCAAAGACACTTTTGAATTTTGCTCCCCTGCTTTTGGATATTTAAAGGTTTCTATCGAAGGATACAAATTGCGCCCATAAACTACCATCGAATACTCAGGAACTTGTCTTTCGTCAAAACGGATATAAGCAATTTTTTTACTGTCAGCACTCCAATCAAAGGCACGAACAAAAGAAAATTCTTCTTCATATACCCAATCCGAAATCCCATTAATGATCTCGTTTTTCTTACCATCTGTGGTGATGGCGGTTGTGACTTTAGAATCTAAATCATAAACGAAAAGATTGTTGTCTTTTGCGAAAGCGATTTTTTTACCATCAGGAGAAAAGGTGGGTTCTTGAACAGGAGTTTCAAATAATTTCGTCAACTCCTTTTTAGCAATATCATACAAAAAATAATCGGCAGTAAACGAATGACGGTAAATTTGGTTTTTATTCGCGGCTAATAAAATCCGTTTTTCAGATGGATCAAAAGAGTAACTTTCAATCCGTGGCAAGCGACTGTAATTTTTGGTATCAAATAAAGTAGCTGTTTTTTTTAAGCTAGCAAAATCATACAAATCAATTTGAATACTTCGGCTATTTTCATCCTCATTCAAAACCGTGTATTGATTTGAATTCTTCAACGATTGCAATTCCATCATTCCCTCTTCCCGAAAAACACCACTGTAAATATCTTCAATACTTATTTTTTGTTGTGCCAAAAGGGAAAAACCCAAGAACAAAAACATTCCCAAAAAACGACGATTTGCCATAACTATTCTTTTACAATTTTAGTTTTTTTATTAAATACATAGGAGATTCTTAGATTAATTTGAAAAAGATGTGACACTACACTTGTTTAGATAAATGTAACTTTATGAAACCAATGTATTAGGTCTAACATCTTGTATGTGTTTCTCTTTTTTAAACACGAATCTGACTAAGACAGCTAAAATTAGTGTAATTTAATTTTACAGTCTTCAAATTTGTGAAAATTTGTGAAATTTATGGTTAACTTTTAGCGTGTATACTATCGAAAGAGTTTTTATTAATACAAAATAAAACAGCTAATAATGTATCTTTGCAGCTAATTACAACATAACACCTTGACAATGAACCAACCTTTTTCAGGATTTTCAAAATTATCCAAAGAAGACAAAATAAACTGGATTGCTGATGCGTATTTTTCAACACCAAATGAAGCCATATCACTTTTGAAGAAATACTGGAATTCGGACGAAAAAATTCAGAAACTCCACGATGAATTCATTGAAAACACAATTACAAATTTTTATATTCCTCTTGGCGTAGCGCCAAATTTTTTAATCAACGGCAAATACAATACCATTCCGATGGCTATTGAAGAAAGCTCTGTTGTGGCTGCAGCTTCCAAAGCGGCAAAGTTTTGGTCCACTCGTGGTGGATTTATAACCAAAGTAATCAACACCGAAAAAATTGGTCAAGTTCATTTTATATACAAAGGAGATGAATCCAAACTGGATTTGTTTTTTATCCAAACCAAAGCAAAATTTTTCACTGATACCGAGAGCATTACGACCAACATGCAAAAACGTGGCGGTGGAATTCTAGATATTGAATTGAGAAACAAAACCAATTTGATTGACAATTATTACCAATTGCATGTAACTTTTGAAACAAAAGATAGCATGGGTGCCAATTTCATCAATTCCTGCTTAGAACAATTTGCAAAAACACTAAAAGAAGAAGCGCAACATTTTGAAATATTTTCTGAAACGGAAAAAGATATTGAAGTGGTCATGAGCATTCTTTCGAACTATGTTCCGAATTGTCTCGTTCGTGCGGAAGTTTCTTGCCCGATTGAAGACTTAGAAGAAAAACACATTCCCAATCCAAAGGAATTTGCGGAACGATTTGTACAAGCTGTTCAAATTGCTGAAGTCGAACCTTATCGTGCCGTAACGCATAACAAAGGCATCATGAACGGAATAGATGCTGTCGTGATTGCAACAGGAAATGATTTCCGTGCTGTTGAAGCAGGAGTTCATGCTTATGCCGCACATAAAGGACAGTATTCCAGTTTATCACATGCTAAAATCGAAAATGGTATTTTTTCTTTTTGGTTAGAAGTTCCTTTGGCTTTAGGAACCGTTGGAGGTTTGACAAGTTTGCATCCATTGGTAAAACTATCTTTAGAAATGCTAGAAAAACCCTCTGCTGAAGAATTAATGCAATTTGTAGCAGTAGCAGGTTTGGCTCAAAACTTTGCTGCATTGCGTTCTTTAACAACATCAGGAATTCAAGAAGGACATATGAAAATGCATTTAAATAACATTTTGAATCAATTTGAAGCCAATGACGAAGAACGACATGAAGTTCGCAAATATTTCAAACATCATGTTGTTTCACATAGTGCCGTGGTCAACTATATCGAAAGCATAAGAAAATAAAAAAGTTACCACAAATTATAAATTAGGATTGCAATCCATGAAAAAAACCTTTTACAGCAACGGAAAACTATTAATTACAGGTGAATACCTGGTTCTTGATGGTGCTAATGCTTTTGCTCTACCAACAAAATTAGGACAAAACCTAATCATCGAAGAGGGAAACAAACAAGAAATCCACTGGAAAAGCTTTGATGCAGACGGTGGAATTTGGTTTGAAGACACTATTTTGTTTAGTGAAATAACGAATTATATCCCTAATGAAAATGAAACGGTAAAAAATACTTTAATCACGATTTTGCACCAAGCCTACCTCAAGAATTCTGAATTCTTAAACGAAGAAACTGGTTATACCATTACTACTCAATTGACTTTCTCTAGAAAATGGGGATTAGGAACTTCTTCCACACTGATTAATAATATCGCTCAATGGCTAAACATCGATGCTTTTGAATTATTGAATACTAGCTTTGGAGGTAGTGGTTATGATATTGCTTGTGCACAAAACAACGGTCCAATTATCTATCATCTTGAAGAAGGCAAACCAATCGTCGAAAAAACAACGTTTAATCCTGATTTTACCAATCAAATTTATTTTGTTTACCTCAATAAAAAACAAAGTAGCAAAACGGCGATTGCAAATTATAATGTCAACAAGAATCATGATTTAGATAAAAACATTGCTAAGAACAACCACATAACACAAGAAGTTCTTGACGCTAGCACTATTGAAACTTTTAGTCATGCGCTCGAAAAACACGAAGCTAAAATGAGTATTATTTTAGAAACCTGTACCGCCAAAGAATTACTGTTTCCCGATTTTAAAGGAACCATCAAAAGTCTTGGTGCTTGGGGCGGTGATTTCATCATGGCCGTTTCAAATGAAAACCCTACTCCTTACTTTAATTCAAAAGGATATGAAACTGTTTTTACTTTTGAAGAATTGATTTTGAATTAAAAACACTGACTTAATGACACAAAAAAATCCGATACAAATTTGTACCGGATTTTTTTTGAAATAATAATTACTAAGTAAGTTTAGAAACTAAATTGTCTTCTATTATCTTTTATTTCTGCAATATCTTTTAATGCAGGCAATACTCTACCAGCATCATTAGCTGATTGCGCTTTTATTTTAGCTACATAAGGAGCAAAATCTTTGATTGCTGGAGCTTTTACTGTTTTGATGTTTTTCACAACATAAACACCTGTATTTCCTTCAATTGGAGCAGACAATTTATTTGCTGCTAAAGCGAATGCATTTCCAACTATTTTAGGCTCTTGACCTACATTAGCTAACATTGGGTTATCCATCGTTACATCAGTAGCTTGTTGTACAGTTGAACCTACTGCTTTAGCAATTGCTTCAATAGAGTTTCCTGCCATTTTAGCCTTAATCAATTCAGCTTTTTTCTTGTTTTTCAAGATAGACTCAATATAAGGTTTTGCTTGACTTACTGCCATCAATCCAGAATCATCAACTCCTTTTACTCTTGCAATAACATGGCCTACATTTGCCACTTCAAAACGTTTTACTGAACCTACTTTAGTGTCATTTTCAAATCCCCATCTTACAATAGCTCTTTGATTTCCTAATGCTCCAAAGTTTTCATCCATCGCTTTCACAGCTACTGCAGGAATAACAGTAAGTCCCATACTTTTAGCGACTTCATTAAAATCCTTATCTGCAGCTCCCATTTCAAATTGAGTAGCTTGCGTAAATACTTTATCAGAAGTAGCTTCTGAAGGTTGAATTTTTTGAGCAATGGTAGCTAGACGAATTCCGTCTTGCTTATCAGTTATCTTAATAATATGGTAACCAAAGTCCGTTTCAACTAAACCAATTTTTCCAATTCCATTATTAAAAACGAAATCATTAAAAGGTTTCACCATTTGGTTTGGTCCAAAATATCCTAAATCACCACCTTGTTGTGCTGAAGAATCATCAGAATTAGTGTAAGCTAGCATCAAGAAGCTTTCTGGATTAGCATTTACTTGTTCTAATAAACTCTCCGCTTTTGCTCTAGCTTGATCTTTACTTCTTTTTTCCTTTTTATTTGGAACTTGAGTCCCTTCATAACTAATTAAGATATGACTTGCTTTAGCGTTTACTCCTGATTTTTTTCCTAAAGATTTAGAGATACAGTAATACCCACCATTTACATAAGGACCATAAATCTCACCTGGTGCTAAATTGAATAATTTATCAGCATCAACAGCTGGCAAACGATTTTTAGCAATATAAGTAGAATCATAAGGTACATCTGAATTTGAATTTACAAACTCAGCAATGTTTTTAGCTGATTTGAATCCTGACAAAGTATCGTTTTTTCCAGTTTCTTGATTGTAAACAACACTACCTGACAATAATCCTGAGATTTTTGCTTTAACCTCTGCTTCGTCTTCTTTTGAAGCTTTATCTTCAATCAAAACGTATTCGATTTCACGAGATTCTTCAGATTTGAATTTTTTCTCGTTTTTCTTCATATAATCTAGAATATCGCTTTCCGAAATTTTCACTTCGCTGTCTTTAATCGTTGAATACAAACCTGCCACATAAGCAAAATTCACTTTGTTCGATTCCATTTCATATTTCAACTTTCCTTCCGCTTGCGTTGTATAAGTTCCAGCTTTAATCAAAGTAGTATAAATTTGAAATTTTGCGTTCAAATCAGCACTTTTTTCTCTTTCTTTTAAGCTTTCCGCTAAAGTAGGATTGGCTTTGAAAAATTCTTTAAATTTAGCAATATCAAAAA
This sequence comes from Flavobacterium sp., assembly GCA_024642295.1. Classification (GTDB taxonomy): domain Bacteria; phylum Bacteroidota; class Bacteroidia; order Flavobacteriales; family Flavobacteriaceae; genus Flavobacterium. The sequence goes on from JAHEBK010000114.1 coordinate 5,340, forward strand.
CTCCAGCAGCATTTAAAAACTGTGGATTTTGTCCAATATTTGGATCTGATTTTAATACTTCAAGTAAGTGTTTCTCACCTACTCTTAACCCTAATTTTTCAAATTCAGAAGTCAACAATGCAATAGACACTTCTTCATCCCAAACTCTATTCGCTGCAGCGGTAGAAGTTATCCCTTGTCCTCCTTTTTCAACATTGCTGACCTTAATTCTAAAGTCTTCAAATGAAATATCTTTTCCATTAATACTTCCTACATCTTTAGAAGTACTGCTGAAGCTACCACTTTTGAATAAATCACCAATGATAAAAGCAAATAAAGCCAATGCAATTACTGCAATCATTAAGGCGGAACGTTGTCTAATTTTTGATAAAACTGCCATTTTTATTATTATTTATTTTGTATTCAGTTTGCGAAAATACAATTATATGATTAATATTTACAATTGTATCCTTTTATTTTGCAAAAAAATTGCTATAATGAAAAAAATTATTCTTTTAGAGTCATTTTTACTAATTCAATTTTTTTATTTGTGGCCTCTTCAATCACAAAATGATAGTCCCCAATAACGATTACGTCTCCTTGTTGCGGAATATCACTTGTATGATTCACTATAAATCCTCCTAAAGTTCCATAAGAATCACTTTCAGGAATATTCAACTTATACGTTTGATTCAAATATTCCACATCAAATCGAGTGGAAAACAAATAAACACCTTCTTCTAACTCTTTTTCAACCAACTCTTCATCCGAATCA
>JAHEBK010000115.1 GCA_024642295.1 Flavobacterium sp.
GTTATAATCTTAACAATCAACCTTTTTAAAAAAATTATTTACAGAAAAGAAAAAAGAACTAAATACAAATCAAAATGACACTTAGTTCTTATTCTATTTTGTTTTAACATTAATCTTTATCCAAAGCAATCATAGCCATGAATTCAACTTCTGAAATTATTGGAATATTCAATTTACTCGCTTTTTCTAATTTAGCAGGCCCCATATTATCTCCAGCGACTACATAATCGGTTTTTGACGAAATAGAACTTCCTACTTTCCCGCCATTATCTTCAATCGCTTTCTTTAAATCATCACGTGAAAACTCCGTAAATACTCCCGAAACCACAAATGTTTTTCCCAAAAGTATTTCAGTTGCATCTAAATTTACTTTCTCAACTACCTCAAATTGAACCCCAAATTCTTTCAATCGTTCAATGATAAGATTGTTTTCTTGATTTTCAAAAAAGTCAATCACACTCTGTGCAATTCGTTCTCCAATTTCGTCAACTAAAACCAAATCCATCAAACTTGCTCTTGAAAGTGCATCAATCGTTTTATAATGTTTCGCTAATTTTTTAGCAACAGTTTCCCCCACATAGCGGATTCCCAATGCATACAAAACACGCTCAAAAGGAATATTTTTAGACTCTGCAACACCGTTCACTAAATTCTCGGCTGATTTTTGCGCCATTCGCTCCAAAGGAAGGATTTGTTCTACCGTCAACTCATACAAATCGGCATAATTTTGCACTAAACCATTAGTGAACAACAGAGCCACTGTTTCACCTCCCAAACCTTCAATATCCATCGCTTTACGAGAAATATAATGCTGAATACGTCCAATAATTTGAGGTGGACAACCGTAAAAATTCGGACAATAATGATTGGCCTCCCCTTCATTTCGTACCAACTCCGTTTGACATTCAGGACAATGCGTGATGTAATGAGTAACTACAGAATTTTCAGGACGTTGCCCCAAATCAACGGCTATAATTTTTGGAATAATCTCTCCTCCTTTTTCAACAAAAACAGTATCGCCAATACGAATATCTAATTTTTCAATTTGGTCTGCATTGTGCAACGAAGCACGTTTTACAATAGTTCCTGCCAACTGCACTGGCTCCAAATTAGCGACCGGAGTAATTGCTCCAGTGCGACCAACTTGATAAGAAATCGAATTCAACCTAGTCGAAACTTGCTCCGATTTAAACTTATAAGCCATTGCCCATCGAGGCGATTTAGCGGTAAAACCTAACTCTTCTTGATACTGGATAGAATTTACCTTCACCACTACTCCATCGGTTTCATAAGGTAATTCATGACGATGTACATCCCAATAATCAATGAATTCAAAAACAGCCTCTATATTCCCTGCCAATCGTGCTTCTTGAGGCACCTTAAAACCCCATTCTCTCGTTTTATTTAAACCTTCAAACTGAGAACTCAACTGTAAATTACTACCCACTATCGAATACAACAAACAATCTAAAGGTCTTTTAGCCACCAAAGCACTGTCTTGTAGTTTTAAACTCCCAGATGCAGTATTTCTAGGATTAGAATAGGGTGTTTCACCAATTTCAATTAACTCCTGATTCATTTTTTCGAAACCAGAAAAAGGTAAAATAATCTCCCCGCGAATATCAAATTTAGCAGGATAATCCCCCTTTAATCGCAAAGGAACAGACTTTATAGTTTTTATATTATTTGTAACATCATCTCCCTGAAAACCATCCCCACGAGTTACTGCACGAACTAACTGTCCGTTTTCATACGTAATAGAAATAGAAGCTCCGTCATATTTTAATTCACAAGTGTATTCCAAGGGAACTTCCCCCAAAACTTTTTGAATCCGTTTCTCCCATTCTAATAAATCTTCTTTTGAATAGGAATTATCCAAAGAATACATGCGATACTCGTGAGCTACTGTCTGGAAATTTTTCGTAATTGTCCCACCCACACGATGTGTTGGTGAATTATCATCAAAATATTCTGGATGTGTTGCTTCCAATTCCTGAAGCTGTTTTAATTTTAAATCAAAATCATAATCAGAGATTGTTGCATTATCTAACACATAATAATTGTAATTATGAAGATTAAGTTCTTCTCGTAACATCAAAATTTGTTGTTGAATTTCCATAAAATGACTATTCTAAAATTGTTTTAAACGTTAGATATTGATTTTCTAAAACAATGCTACTTGGTTTGCATCAATATTATTATGCAACAAAAATAATTAAATTAAAATGTTGACTAATTAAATCAGAAAAATGTTTACATAATTTCTTTTTTAATATTCCAGAAGTATTTAATCGATATTGGCCAAATTATTTCTTAGCTAAAATAAATTTATCAGCATTCCTTTTCTGATAGTAAAATAACTAGATTATCTACTTAACACCGTACAATTTGTTATTACAAAAACTACTAAAGCTATATCAAACAGCTATTTAAACGCAAATATATAACTTGTATTTTTTCTCCATAATCAATACTATAATTTGAATATAGTCTTTGAATAATCATAAAATAATTTAATGCATTGTATAACATATATAAATAAAAATATATGGTTATTTAAATACACCTTTGTAAAGAAATAATAACAACTTAAAAAAATTTCAAAATGGAAAAAAAAACGAACACAAAAAAGATGACTTTCAAAATAATTGATGGCACTTTTTTACCAAATGAAACAATAGAAATTATTAACCATATTATTCAAAAGAAAATTAATTTCCATGAGTTACGAAATTTCAGTGAAACTGTTCGTTTTGGAATAAATAATAATAATTCTGAAGAACGGATTTCCACATTACTATCCTATCAAAATGAATTAGCCAATTATATTGAGAAATCCATTGGCAAAGACCAATTATTAGATATCAAAGCAACAATATCTATTGAATTTCACTAATAATAAAAAATTACAAAATGTCTGAAAATATACTTTTATCCCTAATTCTGCTTTCACCACTACTTTTTTTCATCATTGCAATCAGTAGTTATTTTAAATCTACAATTAGTATTAACATTTTAAAAACAATTACAAATGCTGGAGCCCTTTTTTACTTCATAATTTCTATACTTACAGCTATTTTAGTTTACAAACAGGGTTTAATTCAAAGTGATCTACTAGGGTTCTATCAACTAGGAATAAGCTTCAGATTAGATTCAATAGCAGTATGTATGTTTATAATGGTTGCGTTTTTAAGTTTTGTAATTATCAAATTTAGTAATAACTATCTTGATGGTGACAACCGTCAAGGTATTTTCTTTGGACGTTTAGCAGCAACTATTGCTTCAGTGCAATTGTTAATTCTCTCTGGAAATATTGGTGTATTATTTATTTCGTGGATACTTACAAGCATTTGTTTAAACAAACTATTGATTTATTATCCCGATAGAATTTTAGCTCAAATTGCAGCGCATAAAAAATTTATCGTCGCTAGAATTGCTGATATTACGCTATTTATAGCATTTGCTTTAATATATACAGCAACCGAAACAGGAAACCTTGAAGCAATATTTTTAAATATTCAAAATCAAGTCATCAATGAAACGATTCCTTATTCAATTAAAGTTGCCGCTTGTTTTTTAGCAATCGCAGCATTATTCAAATCAGCACAATTCCCCACTCATGGTTGGCTTACTGAAGTAATGGAAACACCTACTCCAGTTTCAGCGCTACTTCATGCAGGTTTACTAAACGCAGGGCCCTTTCTTATTATCAGGATGGCTTTTGTTTTTGAGACTTCTCATTATGCTGGAGCGCTTTTAATTCTAATAGGAGGAATAACAGCACTTTTTGCTTCAAGTATCTATTTGACTCAAACTTCTGTGAAAACAGCACTTGCATATTCGAGTATTTCACATATGGGTTTTAGTCTTTTTTTATGCGGTATCGGATTTTATTCTGCTGCTATGTTGCACATGGTTGCTCATTCTTTTTACAAAGCGCATGCTTTTCTATCATCGGGTAATTTATTTGAGAGCGATTTAAACATCAACAGAAATAAAAAATACGGCACCACTAGTTTATCAAAAATCATTCTTGCTTTCTTAACTTGTATTGGATTAATTATCGTAATAGTTTTAAATTTAAAAAACAATTATCAAGCCAGTAATGCAACCTTAATATTAGCTACCATTGTTCTTCTTGGATTGAGTAGGTTATTATTAGAATCCATCCTTTTCAAACATACTTTAAAAGTAATAGTAATTACAGTGCTTGGAATAGTAATTATATGGCATTCATTTTCATACGGAGAATGGATTTCTCATCTCACTTTTAGCCAAACGCTTCCAACAGAATCCATAATGAACTGGGCACAATTAGCAGTTTCAATAGTGGTTTTAATTTGTTTCTCAGCATCAGTTGGTTTTCAAATAATAACACCATTGCTGCAAAATAACAAAAGTGTATCCTCTTTTTATATACATCTAAAAAACGGATTTTATACCAACACTATTTTCGACAAACTTGTAGGAGCCTTAAAAACTAATAAGTATATAAATACTAATCATTAATCAAAATTACTTTAATTAATCCTAAAAAAAATAAAAGCCATGCAAATAGAAAATACAGAAGAAACAATATCATTTACAACTCCAAAAATGCATATTTCAGTTGAACAAAGAATTGATGAAGTTTGTCTCAAAGTAGCTCCATTATGGTCATTAGAAAATTTTATAGCAGTAAATCCATATATGAGTTACGCTAGTAAAAAGTTTGAAAAGTCAGTACAGGAACTTGCTTACATTACTGAAATAGACTCTACCATGCCTACAGAATATTATTTAGACAAGATCAATAACAATGAAATATTAGCACATGATATTAAAAAAGCACTAAAAAACTCCTCTGGAAGTTTTAATGATAATCCTGATGAATTCATTAAGAGTATTGTTATAACCAAACAGAAAAACTCTAAATCACCAACAATAGGAACAGTAATAGAAATAGCATCTCAAATAACAAACAAAGATTGGCAACGATTTGCTCTACAAAGAATATCTCTTTGGTGCGCGGCTTACTTTGATAAAGGTCAAGCACAAATAAACTTCACAAATAACGAAAATCTTTTTCTCTCTTGGAAAGAAGAAACTCTGATAGACCGAACAGCTGAAATTGCAGGTCTATTAGATTTTAAAAACAAGTTAAAAAACATTCCAAACCATTCATTAGAAGCCATTAAATACAATCTATCAATTTTGGGGTTAAAAGAAACTGCAGCTTCATTCTACTTACAAAGATTATTAATGAGCTTAAACGGATGGTCAGGTTATGCATCAAAATTAGATTATGAAGCAAAATTAGAAAGTAAAAAATCTAATGTAGTTCAAGAAATTCTTGCCGTACTCACAAGTTGGGAAGTATGTACATTTTTAGCTCTCAAAAATGAAATGCTTATTGAGAAATGGAATGAAACCGTTAATAATTTTGAAAAAATTGAAGAAGGTAAAATATACGACCACAAAATTCAGGAAAAAATTATCCTACAAGAAGCACTTAATTTTTCAGTACAAAGAAAAGTAATTGAACAAATTAATACTACAAAAAATTCGACTGAAACAACACAAGCTGAAATACAAGCTGTATTTTGTATTGATGTTCGTTCAGAAGTGTACAGAAGAAATTTAGAACAAATAAATACTAAAATTCAAACACTAGGTTTTGCTGGTTTCTTCGGTTTTCCTGTAAATTTTTATCCACTTGGCAAACAACATAGAAAAATTCAAAGTCCTGCGCTTTTAATGCCAAAATTAAATATTTTAGAAAAAATTAAAGATCATACAAAAAACAATAAAATACTAAAACAACTACACCTAAAAGAAGATATTTCAAGCTTATGGAAGACTTTTAAATCAGGTTCGGTTAGTTGTTTTGTATTTGTAAGTCCACTAGGATTACTTTACATACCAAAATTAATTTTTGAAACATTTAAACTCTCAACTGGAGACAAACGATATTCATTATTGACCAAAAGAATAAAAACAAGAACAACAATTGTTAGTTTAAAATGCAATAACGAATTAGGGATTCCACTTGAAACACAAGTCGAAATGGCTAAAAATGCCTTGACTGCCATGTCTCTAACT
>JAHEBK010000116.1 GCA_024642295.1 Flavobacterium sp.
ATCTTTGTCTCTTCCGTTTAAGTCTTTTAATGGTACTGCTTTTGTAAATGCTCTTTCGAGTGTTTTTATTTTTTCGACTTGTTTTTCAGCATAATCCAACATGGTGGTCAGCATCAAAGCCCCCTCTATAGATTCTACTTTACCTAAATCATTTTTATATTGTTCAATTGCAATTTCAAATTTTTTCAAATTAGCAATCAAGTTATTTTTAGACTTATAGGTTGTTTTGTTTAAAATGCTGGCCGATAAATGTTTTAAACTTTTGGATAGATTATAGGCTAAGTTTTGATAGGTATTTAAAACAACAGGATGGTTATCAAATTTTTGATGTAATTTATTATGATCGAAAGAAGTTGAAATTGCCAGTTCCATTATTTCAACCAAAGAAATAAAGGAAAGCAACATTTTTCTGTTTTGGTTGGAAGAACCGTAATTGGTTCTATTTCGAACCAGAATTTCTCTAATATTTTCGTGGATGGTATTTAGTTCGACTTGTAATTGTAGCTGCTTTTTAGTGATTACTTTTCGGTCTGAATTTAGTTCCCATAGATCTCCTCTTAGTTTTAAATACTTAGCGGTTAATGATGAACATTCAGCTATTTGTAATTCAATATATCGATTGGGACTTAGATAATGAAATAAAATAGAGATGAATAAGTAGAAAAAACCACCACTGAGCAACAAAGCAGTATGTGTGAAAATAGCCTGTAAATCATTGTTAAGGTGAGAAAAAGTCAAAGAAATGGATAGTAATGAGGCAAAGGCAACCATCGTAGCTCTCTGGTCATATACCGCTAACATTGATACTAAAAAAGTAAGTATTGCGAGCGTTGGGTATAAAAGAACGGGATAGAAATAGGCTAAATTAAGTATTAAATTCACCCCTGAAACAATAAAACTTGTAACTACTAATCCGTTAATCTTGTGCCGTAAATTACTTGGAATATCACTATGGAAAACAAAGAATGCGCCAAGAGCAATAGTTACTCCAGTCTGAATATCACCTAAAAACGAAAAAATTAATACTGGAATAGATCCTGCTATTACTACTTTTAAAGCATTGGTAAAATTAGTACTGTCTTTGAATTTCTGTATTTTAGAAATCATAATATTGGGAATAATTACAAAAGTATGAATTGTTAAATGGATTTGGGATATAAATGAAATTAGAAATCGAGAAATTGTTAAAAAAAATCAATTATATACTTGAGAATAGTCCTTGTCTATTTTTTTACTATTTTTGCCATCCATGCCAAATTTAGGAGACTTGATTATAATACAGCATGAGATAAATTAAATAAAGAACAATGATTTTACCAATTATAGGATACGGTGATCCAGTATTGAGAAAAGTAGGAGCAGAAATCACGCCTGAGCACCCTAATTTGAAAGAAATAATAGCTAATATGTATGAAACGATGTATAATGCATCTGGAGTAGGATTAGCCGCACCACAAGTAGGATTAGCATTGCGATTGTTTGTCATGGATACCACGCCTTTTAGTGATGATGAAGATCTTGGAGAAGCTGAGCAGCAAAAAATGAAAGGGTTCAAAAGAACTTTTATCAATGCTAAAATGATTAAAGAAGACGGAGAAGAATGGGTTTTTAACGAAGGTTGTTTAAGTATTCCTGATGTTCGTGAGGACGTATATAGAAATGAAAGAATTACTATTGAATACTGTGAAGAAGATTTTATTGTGAAAACAGAAGTTTTTGATGGTTTGATTGCAAGAGTAATCCAACACGAATACGATCATATCGAAGGAATTTTGTTTACAGATAAAATATCTTCTTTAAAGAAGCGTTTGATTCAAAAAAAACTCAAAAACATCATAGAAGGAAAAACATTCCAAGATTATAGAATGAAGTTCTTTGGAAAAAAAGGAAGATAGGTTTTTTTAATGATTATTAAATGGTAAGTTTTTTGTTTAACAAACTTGATAACGAAATATAAAATAAGTAAAAAATATAAAAATGAAATTAGAAAAAATATTATCTATTTCTGGTAAGCCAGGTTTATATGTATTAAGAGTGCAAACCCGTACAGGATTTGTTGCTGAATCATTGTCAGATGGAAAAAAAATAACAGTAAACTTGAAAAGCAATGTAAGTTTGTTGTCAGAGATTTCTATTTACACTTATGAGGGAGAACAACCTCTAGCTGAAATCATGACTAGTATTGCTGCAAAGCATAATAATGGACCAGCGATTTCACATAAAGAAGATAATGCTACTTTGTTAGCTTATTTTAAAGAAGTTCTACCGACTTACGATGAAGAAAGAGTATATGCTTCGGATGTAAAGAAAATATTGAATTGGTACAACACTTTGCAAGCAAAAGGAATGGTAGTTGAAGAAACTCCTATAGCTGATGAAGTAGCAGAAGCGGTTGCTGAGGCAGAAGCGCCTGTTGCTGTAACTCCAAAGAAAACCAAAAAAGTAAAAGAGTAAATCTCCTTTTAGGTCATAAATAAATCCTGCAATCTTAAATTGAGATTGCAGGATTTCTTATTTTTACACAAAACCCATTTTCATGAACACACGAGAAACCCAATTAAAAGCTTTTGATCGATTATTAACTATTATGGATGAATTGCGGGAGCAATGTCCATGGGATAAAAAGCAAACTTTACAAAGCTTACGCCATCTTACTATTGAAGAAACGTATGAATTAGGCGATGCTATTTTGGATAATGATTTAAACGAAGTCAAAAAGGAATTAGGGGATTTGTTATTGCATATCGTTTTTTATGCTAAAATAGGCAGTGAAACCAATGATTTTGATATGGCTGATGTGTGTAATGAAATTTGTGATAAATTGATTCATCGTCATCCTCATATTTATAGTAATATAGTGGTAAAAGATGAAGAAGAAGTCAAACAAAATTGGGAAAAACTAAAACTCAAAGAAGGAAAAAAATCGGTTTTAGAAGGTGTTCCTAGAAGTTTACCGGCATTAGTAAAAGCCAGCCGAATTCAGGATAAAGTAAAAGGAGTAGGTTTTGATTGGGAAGAACCGCAACAAGTTTGGGAAAAAGTGCAAGAAGAATTAGCTGAATTACAAGTCGAAGTGGATTCCGGTAATCAAGATAAAATGGAAGCCGAATTTGGCGATGTATTATTCTCCATGATTAATTATGCTCGTTTTTTGAATATCAATCCTGAAGATGCTTTGGAACGAACCAATAAAAAATTCATCAAGCGTTTTCAATATCTTGAAAATAAAGCAGGAGAATTAGGTAAGCCACTCATGGATATGACCTTGGCTGAAATGGATGTTTTTTGGGAAGAAGCGAAGAAACTTTAGTAAACTATTTTAAAATTTCACCATTAAGAAAGACACTGTCCCGTAAAGTGTGTAAGTTGAAAAGTTCAGGTTTCGATTTTATAGTCGGAGTCTTTTTTCAAATAATGCAAAGATCATTAATGGAATTTAAAAATTCGATTTTTTTTTACAAGTTAGTTTTCAATAATCTAAGTTGTGTCAGGTTTTCTTGAGCCTCAATATTTGATGTGTTTGATATGAGGTTGTATTGTTCAAATGGATCAATACTAATCTTGAATAAATATTCTGTTCCATTTTCTAAATGGATCAGTTTGTAATTGCTATTTCTTATAGTGTATCCATCAGTAGAAGGTGAGGACTGACCAAATTGTTCGGTATAGACATAAGTTCTTTTTGTAGCATCCGCATTGGTAAAAAGAGGAGTAATACTTATGCCGTCCTTATAATTTTCGTTTCCCGCACCCGCAATAGCTGCAAAAGTTGGGAACAAATCCTGTGCTTGGACTAGTGCTGTTTCTACCACATTTTTACGAGTGATATTTTTACCGCTAATTATTAAAGGGGTGTTGATACCTCCTTGAAAAAGAGTACTTTTTGTTCCATTAGTGGTGTATGGTGCTTGGGCAACTTGTCCTGGCGTACCGTTGTCTCCCATAATAACAAAAACCGTGTTTTCCTTTTGAGCAGCTGTTAGTGATGAGATCAAACGGCCTATTTCGTTATCCATTGCTTCAATTGATGCTAAATAATAGGTGTATCTATTCGCATTTATGGTGGCAGTATTGTTTGATAAAGATTGGTTACTGATAAGGTTCAATGGCGGACGATGAAAAGGGGTATGTGGGGCATTAAATGCTAACCACAGAAAGAAAGGTTTGCTTTGTTGTTTTATCCAATTGACAGAACTGTCTACTAGCTGGGTAGTTGCATAAGTTGTTACAGATTGTTGAACTCCATTACTGGTTTGAGTCCAATTATAATAATCAGGAATTGCACCAGTTAAAATTCCAGAAAAATAATTTATTCCAAAATTTTCAGGAGCAGTCAGAGTATTATTGGAACTAACATGCCATTTTCCAATCAAAGCCGTTGCATATTTATTGGATGTTTTGTCATTAATGTATTTTTGAATTACAATTTCATTAGATTGTAGTGTTGCAGTTGGTGGTGTTTGTACACCGCCTACTCCTGTTCTAAAACTATATTTTCCAGTTAGTAATGATGCTCTGGTGGGACTACATACAGGATTTGTCCAAAAATTAATAAATGTAATTCCATCTTTAGCTAATGCATCAATGTTAGGTGTAGTTGCTTTAGTACCAGATATATTGGGATAATTACCAAAAACATCCCATCCCATGTCATCAATTAATATAAAAACAATATTGGTAGTATTAGTTATGGGTAATACTGTTTCGGGGGTATCGTTTGAGTTTTTCGAACAAGATATTATTGAAAAAGTCAAAATAATTAATGCAGAAATAAAAAGCGAATAGTATTTTTTCATATTGCAATTTATAAGTTTGACGCTTTAAGTTTAAAATAGTTTAATACACTGCAATTTAATTATTTGAATACATTAAATTGACTTGTAGCATTTTTTTTTAAGAGGAAAGCTATTTTTGAAAGAAGTTCAGCAGTTTTGCAAATGAATTTTGGTTCAAATTATTTTTAGTTCATAAAAATAAAAAAAACCGACACCCAAAGAACGTCGGTAATTATTAACTAACCAAAACCAAATAATAAATAACCAATTCATTACATTGCAAAGATGCTTCAGAAAACTAAGTTTTGTTGTTAAAATTTAGTTATTACTTTGTTGAACATACGTTAAGTTTTCGATGCTATTTTTAAGAATATATAGCTCTTTATTTTAAGTGTAGCGAAACGAAAATTGAAAGTCATAGTCAAAAAAAATGCTAATATCCATAAGAATATTAGCGTCTTTTAACTAACCAAAACCAAATAATAAATAACCAATTCATTACACTACAAAGATGCTTCAGAAAAGCTTTTGACATTGTTAAAAATAAGTTATTACTTTGTTGGATATTAGTTAATGTTTTTTAACTAAATAAGAAATAACAATAGTTGAAGTCTAAACAAAGGGTGAATTATTAATAAAATACAACTGTTTTATTACAATAGACCATCATTTTTCTTTCTGAATGTAATTTAATAGCTCTAGCCAATACCATTCGCTCTAAATCTTTACCTTTCATGATAAAATCTTCAACCGAATTAACATGAGATACACGACTGATATCTTGGTCGATAATTGGGCCTTCGTCTAATTCCTCGGTAACATAATGACTCGTGGCTCCAATAATTTTTACGCCTCTTTTAAATGCAGAATGGTAGGGTTTTGCCCCTGGAAATGCAGGTAAAAACGAATGATGAATATTGATGATTTTGTTTTCATACAATTCAATCAAACGAGGAGTGATGATTTGCATATAACGTGCTAAAACGATAAAATCAATTTGGTATTCTTTTAGCAATTCAATTTGTCTTTTCTCGCCTTCTTCTTTAATGTCTTTTGTAAAAGGGACATGGTAAAAAGGAATGTTAAATTGTTCCGCTATAGGTCTTAGATCTTCGTGGTTACTTATGATAAGTGGAATTTCAACATTCAATTCACCCGAGTTATAACGACCTAGAATATCATATAAGCAATGTGTATATTTAGATACGAATAAGCCCATTTTAGGTTTCCTGTCTTTGTTGTAAAATTCCCAAGACATATTAAAATCTTTGGCAATGGAAGTTTTAAAATCTTCTTTTACA